>JAAEOP010000326.1 GCA_024223125.1 Chloroflexota bacterium | reverse complement strand
GCCGAAGAACCACCAGCAGACGAAGAGGATGGCAATTTATGGGTGTCCTTTATTGTTGGCTGTTTCAGGATGGCGCCATTCTCTGAGAGGACTGCAGGCGGTGCTTCCGCATCCGCGCCGCATCGTTACCTACCCTGCACGGGGCTACACATACTCTAATCCCTTGCATTCCCAGGTTTTCTGGGCCATGCTTTAACCATATAACAACAGGGATATCAGGGATCATGTTGGTAATCAGTGGGATCACACCATTAGCGGCGCTCAGACAAAGCCGATTATGCTCGTTCCGGGGACAATATTCCCGGCGCCAGCGGATTTTCGCCCTACCCTCCTCCCCGTCGCGTAATTCCGAGAGCCGCGCCCAGGGGACTTTTTGCCGCCATACCGCCTCAATTAATCACAATGGTATAAATCTGGATAGTGCGCATCCTTATTTTTCATCACAGGTATTCGGCCAGTCAACCATCAGGGCTGGATATGGTTTGCAAACCGATTTGTTTTCCGTGTTATGGGTGCAATATCGCCATAAGAGGAAATTATTAAGAGAACTTGTTGAGACCGAACGGCTT
>JAAEOP010000325.1 GCA_024223125.1 Chloroflexota bacterium | reverse complement strand
TTCGTCATTGCCGGTCATCACATCGGCAGCCATAATGGCATGTTTAATTTCCGGCTCAATGGGGTTGGTAATAGCCGAGGTCAGGCCATTGGCAATCATCATAGCCAAAAACGTACCGTTAAGCGGCCCCCGGTTGGGTAAGCCAAATGAAACGTTGCTGGCGCCGCAGCAAACGTTCACCCCTAGCTCCTCTCGCAGACGTCGCAGGATGGTAAACACCTGCCGACCGGCGTAACGTATGGCCCCAATGGGCATTACCAGCGGATCGATGATGACATCTTCTTTGGGGATGCCATAATCCTTGGCCCGCTCAACAATTTTTTTAGCCACAGCAAATCGAACATCCGGGTCCTCGGATATGCCGGTTTCATCATTTGAGATACCAATAACGGCACATCCATATTTCTTAACCAGGGGCAGCACCACTTCTAATCGTTCTTCTTCACCGGTTACAGAGTTGAGCAGAGCCTTCCCCTCATAAGCTTCCAGACCGCTTTCAAGAGCCGCCACAATTGAAGAGTCAATAGAAATAGGGACATCGGTAACACTTTGCACAAGTTTGATGGCTTTGGCCAAAATGGCCGGTTCATCGGCCAGG
>JAAEOP010000324.1 GCA_024223125.1 Chloroflexota bacterium | reverse complement strand
TGTGGAGCTACCGTCATCAACTTAGGACTACCTTTAAGCCACGCTTCTTCTAATAAACTGCCACCCCAGCGGACACGGGTAATTTGGTAATCGTCGCCGGGGATGACGGCCGTCACATTAGCCGCCATCGGTTGCTCCATTCGGGCAGCAATATGGGCCATCACCTCATTACCCAGATCTGCACCTGTTGCCAAAATAGCTGACGGCCGTGTCTCCTCAGCCACCTGTACCACACATTGCGCCCAGGCCGCCGGAGCATACTCAGCCAACCCATCATGCTGCGCAAGGTAGACCACATCAACCCCATACGCTCCCAATCCCACCGCCAACGGTTCAGCGCTGTCGCCAATGAGAACAGCATGGAAGGGTACAGAACTCTCCTCGGCCAGACCCCGTGCTAATGTCAACATTTCATATGATTGGGCATTTAATTTACCGCGATCATGTTCAATCAATCCTAGAATCATAATTTTTCCTGATTACTACAACGGATTAAAGTACGAAACGGATACCAATTATCCGCTCTTTACTGACATCCGTTGTTGCCTACACCAACCTCAATTCTTTGAGAATCTCTACAATCTGGGGCACGGCCGTAATCCCATCATCCAAAATCTGTACCGAACTGCCCTGCTCCGGCGGCGACTTTAGCCGTATCATTTCCAGACCGCCCCCGTTCCATTCCGGTTCAATCGTTTGCAGCGGCTTTCTCTTGGCCCGTAAACGGCCGGGCACAGACGGGTAACGGGGCAGATTAATTCCCTCTTTGATGGTGATGACAGTCGGTAGAGGCACTTCGTAAATTTCCCAGCCTCCACCCACTTCTCGTTTGGCTACGGCCGTACCATCTTCCCGAATCTCTATCCCTTTCACCCCAGAAACAGCGGGCAACCCCAGCGCATGAGCCACGCGGATGGCGACCTGATAGCCGCCCGTATCTGCCGCTTCGTTGCCAAACAGCAAAAGATCAAACGAATGACCCCCATCCTGCTCGGTTTGCACGGCCTTGATGATGGCGTTGGCAGTGGCCATGGGGTCCCATTCACGGCCGTCTGTCGCCAACAAAATCGCCCGATCCACCCCCACAGCCAGCGAGTCACGCAGTTGGGCTACGGCCGTTTCCGGCCCCAGCGTCAGAGCCGTTACACTGCCACCATGCTTTTCCACCAACTGCACTGCCTCTTCCACCGCACATTCCTCATGCGGGCTAATGGTAAAACCCAAATTACGGGTTTCAATCTCCTGCCCATCTTCCGTAATAACGATTCGTGCCCCTGTTGCTGGTACACGTTTTATGCAGACTAGTATTTCCATTTTTGTATTCCGTATTCCGTGTTCCGTGTTCCGTGTTCCGTGTTCCGTTCGATAGACGGATAACGGAATACGGAATACGGATAACAGTTCACCGCTTCATCCTCTCATTCGTGGGGTCGAACAATGGCCGACTGCCTGCCACCGCCACTGTAACTGGGTATTGTTCCATCATATATTCTACCAGTAATTGTGTGCCTTCCTGGGCTAAGGCAGGGGGTAGGTAAGCCATTAACAATTGTTTGCCTACCGATGGGCCAGCTCCGGCCGTTGTCACATAGGAGCCACGCCCTTTGCTATCCACAATGCGTTCGCCGTCCAACGTCAGAATTGGCTCGTTGCCATTCATATACCGCTTGACGCCCGATTTTGAGGTATGGTCTTCCACCGTCAGGGTGCAAAGGATAGCGGCCGGACCTTCTTCTCGCGCTTTCAGGTATGCTTCCTTACCGATGAAGTCCGCCTTTTTGACTTTGGGTCGGGCCAGACCAGCTTCAACAGGTGTATATTCGCCATCCAGTTCCGCCCCCATCAGCCGGTATCCTTTTTCGATACGGCCTGTTGTGCCATAGACGCCAATGCCGACGGTAACAATGTCATACGGCCGTCCCGCTTCCCACAACGTATCCCACAACTTCAAACCATGCTCCATATTGGTGGAGATTTCCCAACCCAGTTCACCAACGTAGGAGATACGCAGCGCCCAGGCGGGCAAGCCATTAATCGTCAGCTTTTTCGTCCAGCCGTAAGGGAAGCCTTCATTTGAAACATCATCATCCGTCACCGATTGTAGCACATCGCGGGCATGTGGCCCCCATAACCCAATCGAGCAAAGCGCCGAGGTCATATCTGTAAATGTAACCGAGTCATCGTCAGGCAGATTATCCATAAACCATTTTTTGTCACGCGCCCCATCGCCACCGCCATCAATAATGCGGAAGCTGTCATCCCCCATCCGGGCAATGGTGAGATCAGCCTTGAAACCGCCATGTACATTCAAGATGGGGGTGTAGACAGCACGGCCGACTGTCACATTCATCTGATTAGCGGCCATTTTTTGGATGTAGTTGAGCGCACCGGGACCGGAAACATCAAAGATAGCGAAGGCAGTCAAATCCACCATCGCCCCCCGGTCTCGCAAAGCCAGATGTTCGGCGTTGATGATGGGCGACCACCAGCGAGCGTCCCATTCGTGAGGACGATTTGTCACCTGGTCGCCAAACTCTTCCAGCAAGCGGGCATTTGATTCGTACCACTGCGGCCGTTCCCATCCGGCCGTCTCAAAGAACACAGCCCCCAGATCCTTCTCCCGCATGTAAAAGGGGCTAACACGCACATTGCGGTTAGATTCCCATTGTTCCCGCGGATGGACGATGCCGTAGGTTTTGTTGAACCCTTCATCGGTACGAGCCAGAATATGGGTATCGCTACGGCCGTAATCATAAAATCGGGCCACATCGGTGGCATGAATATCAATCTCCGACATGCCATGCGTCAATAGTTCTACTGTCGCTTTGGCAAAACCCGGCCCCTCCTTAATCCAGATAGCGGCTACCGACCACAACCCCTTCACTTCTGTCTCACCAATGCAAGGCGCGCCGTCGGCCGTCAGGGAAAGCAATCCATTGATGGAATGACGAATACCAGCGCTTTCATCGCCAATAATGTCGGGCATCAATTCCAACGCCTGCTCCAGCTGGGGTTCAAAATCATCCATCGTGAAGGGAAGTTCGGTGGGGGAAAGGGCCGACTCTTCAATAGAAGGAATGTCGTCAGCATCCATCAAAATGGGACGATGGGCGTAGGAACCCACTTCCATATCATTCCCATTTTGCCGTTCGTAACAGAAGGTATCCATATCGCGTACGATAGGATATTCGATTTCAGAGGAAGTTTTCTCGAAGAGAGGCAGTGGGCCAACACTGATCATTTGGTGTACGGCCGGCGTCAGAGGAATAGTGGCCCCGGCCATTTTGGCAATACGTGGCGCCCAGACACCACAAGCAATCATGACCACATCGGCCTGGATGCTACCTTTGTTGGTGTGGACGGTGTGGATACGGCCGTCTACCACATCCAACCCCATCACCTCCGTCTGCGCTGAAATGGTCAACGATCCTAATTCCAGTGCCTTTTCGCGCATCAATGTGCCCGCCTGCAGCGAATCTACAACGCCAACACTGGGGGTGTAAAAGCCACCTAAAATGACGCTCTCATCAATGTAGGGAACCAGTTCTTTCACTTCCTGCGGCGTAATCAGGTGGGATTCAATCCCCCACGATTTGGCCGAAGCCATGCGCCGCCTAAACTCTTCCATGCGTGCCTCGGTACGGGCCACTTCAATGCCGCCACTTTCGGTAAAGACGCCCAGCTCTTTGAACTGACGCACACTGTCGGCCGTGACCAAAGTCATCTCTTTGGAATGGTCCACAGGGAAAATGAAATTAGAAGCGTGTCCAGTTGATCCGCCCGGATTCGGGAACGGCCCTTTGTCTAACAACACCACCTCTTTCCAACCCTCTAAGGCCAGATGATAAACTAAACCATTGCCTACAATGCCGCCGCCAATGACAACGACTTGCGCTTTTTTTGGTAAATCACTCATTTTTGTACCTCCTAAAATTGTGGCTACAGCGGATGGGTGTAAGGAACGGATAAATCAAGCCCATTTATCTAAATCCGATGTAGTCGTAATCATTATCTATTATTCAAGTTGCCCAAATGAGATTCTGGTTGCATAGTGGAGTGTGATATTTCCATCTCTTGAGAATTCCTCAAATACTTCGCGATTTATTCTCTCGAACTGCTCAAACTCCTCATCGTTTCGCTCAGGAGACTCAATCCCAGCACAAGCAGCTCCAAAGAATTCATCCCATCCTTCTACACACGATTGCTCACATTGCAGCGTAAACACCTCCGATTTGCCGAAGAGGTCTCCCAAGGGGGTATTGTGCCAGGCCCTTTTGGATCTTGATGCCAATCCTTCTATCAAAGCAAGTTTCGAGAAGAGCGAATCCACAAATGCTTTGTCCAGGAAATTGTATGAGAAGATCGCCACCCAGCCTGTTGGTCTGAGAATTCGGGCAAATTCGATACATGCTTCCGGGCGAAAACGATGAAAGGCGTTTCCCACTACGATCAAATCAACACTTTTTGCCTCGATAGGTGTACATTCTGCCGTACCTTCGATTATGACGACTTTTGAGCTTGTCAATGTATCATGCGCCACCTTTCTCATGGTAGCGTCTGGCTCGACGGCATAGACGGTATCACATTTGCCTGCAAATAATCGTGCCAATTGGCCGGTTCCAGCGCCAATGTCAGCCACAACCTCTACTTTACCTATTCTTTGTAAAAGCCCATCAATAGCTTCATTTGCATAAGGAAGCCTGTACTTTTCATATAGAGTCGCCTTCTCAATACTCATACTACTTGTCATTGAACGAATCCTTTGCGATCAGGCGTTCGCCAGTAAAGGACGTGATTCCACATAGGTAAACGGGATTTGTTTTGTTGGCGTGGCCTGGAAGTAAGACAATTTTAGAAATTGGCTGACCGGCATTGATGTAGCCAGACGCAAAATGTCCTCGCGTGATTGTGAGGATAATTCATCCAGTTTGCCCAGTGAATAACTGCGCGGCCCGTATTCAGTGCGTTCAGTCAAAACAGAAAAGTGCAGCAGTATCAAACTAACTGCACGCCGGGTCTGTTGGTTGAGACGCAACACAATGTAATCGGTCAATTCTACGCCGGTAGCAGGCTCGTTCTCACCGAAGAATATTTCCAGAATGTCTGCTTCCTGATCATAGACCATGCGTACCGGCGTACCGTCATCGGCTGTCATTTCTGTCTTGCGAAATCCAGGTTTGCTCATAATCTTTCACCTTTTTGGCCAGATGTATTTAGCCCATCCGGTAACAACAAAATTGTTGGGAAGATAACGGCCGTGTTCATCAAGAGTCGTTTTGAATATTACTATAACTATAATGTGGTTGTTTTCAGGCATTAACTCATCAAACCGTTTGTAATACCGGTATTCATTGGGAAATAGAGCATCTTGCTTACGCTGCCCGGTACGCAGCGTCTCCAGAAGCTTGTCAAAGTGCGGTTCCAGTTCTGGGTGGGACTCAAGGATATGTTCCCATCGTTCTTCCGTGAAGTAAACAATATTCCTGAACCGATCTTGAACTTCCCATTTTTTCACCATTATATGACACCTTACAGCTAATACTCAGGTTCAATCTCTTCCTTTCGTTGGGCTATGAAGGTTTGTAAGGCTTCATCTACGGCCGTGTCCAGCAACGGCGCTTCATACATTTTAAGCTGTCGTTTCCATTCCCTATTCGCCCGCAGTGCAACATCTTGCGCTCCTTCTTCGGCCCATTGTTCAAACGAATTATAGTCAAATAACGTGGAGCGATAAAAGGCATGGCGAAAATGGCGCATTGTGTGCGGCGTACCCAGGTGATGACCATCCACCGGCACTTCTCGAATCGCTTCCAACGCCAACCCTTCCGCAGATAAATCTAGCCCACCTACATATTTATGGTACATGCCCAATATTTGGCAATCCATGATGAATTTTTCGTACCCGGCCGTTAGTCCATTTTCCAGCCATCCGGCCGCATGAAGTACAAAATTAACCCGCGCCTGTACGGCCGGCAGCATCACCATCACCGATTCATACGCCGCCTGGGCGTCGGGGATTTTGCTGCTGGCAAACATGCCCCCGCTGCGAAAAGGCAAGCCATAAAGTCGAGATAATTGGGCGCTGGCATACAAAGCTAATTGGCTTTCTGGCGACCCAAAAACGGGCGCACCGCTTTGTAGGTCAATATTGGTTTGGAAAGAGCCGTACACAACCGGTGTACCGGGATTGATCATCTGCGTCAGGACGATACCGGCTAGCGCTTCCGCATTGAGTTGGGCCACTGTCCCGGCTACTGTCACCGGCGCCATCGCCCCAGAGAGAATGAAGGGGGTAATGATGAGCGCCTGCCGCGCTTTGGCGTAGGCCATCAACGCGCCCAACATGCGATCATCCAAACGGCGCGGGCTACTAATGTTGATGAGGGAGAGCAAAGCTGGTTGTTCCCGAATTTTGTCGGCGCCAAAGAGGATTTCAGCCAGATGGATACTATCTTCGGCGTTGGCTTTAGACGTGACGGATCCCATGAAGGGCTTATCGCTGTTCCGGATGTGACTGTACACCATATCCAGGTGACGGGTGTGGGTCGGCTCGTCGGTTGGTTCTACGATTGTCCCGCCGGAATGGTGCAGGTAGGGGCTGAGGTAGGTTAGCTTGACAAAATTGTGGAAATCTTGGAGTGTGGCTTCACGACGGCCGCGATCATGATCATGCACAAAAGGCGGCCCATAAACCGGGGCAAAACAGATATGATTACCGCCAATAGTCACATTATTTTGCGGATTACGAGCCAATTGGGTGAACTGAGCGGGCGCTTTGGCTACATATTCGCTAATTTGGTCGGGATCAAAAAAAGCGGTGTCCCCATTCATTTTTACGCCATGCGCTTTGAGGATAGTTTGAGCTTCGTCATCATAGAAATCAATGCCCACTTCCGAGAGGATGGTCATAGATGTTTGATGGATCTTTTGCAGTTCAGCCTCATCCAGAATCTCGTAAAGGGGCAGATTGTGGATGGGTTGGACAGCGTATTGTACGGCCGTGTCCCGTGTCCGCTTTCGTGGACGTCGTGAGCGTCGTTTTCTTCCCATGACTATATCTCTGGGAGATTATCTAATCTCCCAATCTCCTAATTTCAAACAGAAACCCCTAACATGATGGCTTGAATTTCTATTTGAAAACTGTGAATATGCTGCTGCATCAAGCGAGCGGCTTCATCACTATCGCCGTCAGACAAAGCCTCGTATATTTGTTGATGTTCTTGGATGGCCGTTCGCATATCGCCTATTTTGTGGAGAAAGAAGTACCATAAGCGCAAGCTGAGAGCATAATATGAGGTGAGTGTGTCTTGTAAAAAATGATTGTCGGCCGCGGCATAGATGATGGTGTGACACATTTCATCTATTTCAATGAGCTGTTGATCGGTAGCGCTGTCCCAATCATGACTCTGCAATACATCGTCCATTTGCTGCCAATGTGCTGGTGTACCTCGTTGGGCGGCTAACTGGGTGGCAAGCGCTTCCATCGTTAAACGCAATTCAAAAATCTGGTGTAAATCATTGACGCTGATATCCGTGACAAACATCCCCCGCCGGGGAACGATGGTAACAAGTTGTTCCCATTCCAGCCGCTGTAACGCTTCCCGAATAGGTGTCCGCCCTAGTTCTAATTCCGCTTGCAGCCCAGCCTCATCAATAACTGAACCCGGCTCCAGTTCCAGAAACACAATTTTACGTTTGATGTTTTCGTATGCTTGTAGACTTAGTGACATAATCTGTAATATGTGTTGCGTAAAAAGTTGGTTATCTTCATCAAGGCTGATATATTACAGATATATTGTTGATATGCCAAGTTTTTTGCAGAATTGATTGCTGAACTATCATAGAATAAGTCGATTGAAATCTTCTATGGTCTGATTGACATGACAGGTAGCTTGTCATCAGGTATTTGGCAAATACAAAATGGCAAAGTGAGAAATCAATATTTATGAGTAAGCGCAATGTATTACTGAAGGCATTGGCGGCAACGCCGGGTGATTTGGAAAGATTGGTACGTGGATTAGAAGTCACGGCCGCAACAAAACACCCCTCCTCCGATCAACGGAGTATCGCCGACGTACTGTGCCATTTTCATATGGTGGAAGAGCGGTATCTGGCACGGCTGGAATTGGTGGTGAAAGAGAAACGGCCGCACCTCCCCACTATACACCCAGTTTTAATTACCTCTATCCATTCTCCCTGATGGCTACAGCGCTTATCATTTGCGGCGCTTTGGCGCGAGAAGTATTGGCTATTGTGCAAAAGCATGAGTGGGATGCCGAAGTGTTTGGCATTCCAGCCATTGACCATATGTTCCCCGAACGGATTGCCCCAGATGTGGAAAAACGTTTTCTGGAAATTAAATCACAGTTTGAACGGGTGATTGTCGTTTTTGGCGACTGCGGCTCTCGTGGGGCGCTGGACGAGATGTTGCCGCGGCATAATCTGGAACGAATTGACGGGCCACACTGTTACGAAATGTACAGCGGGCAGCTTTTTCATGATTTAATGGCAGAAGAGCCAGGCACTTTTTTCTTAACTGATTTCCTGGTACGAGGATTCAACGGTACGATTATGAAAGGGTTAGGGCTTGATCGTTTCCCGGAACTGAAAATAGAGTATTTTCGTAACTACACGCGGTTGGTTTACCTGGTGCAAAATGAGGAACCAGAAATGGTAAACAAAGCCAGGGAGATTGCCGATTATCTGGAACTGCCTCTGGATGTGCGGGCAACGGGTTATGGCAAGTTAGAGGAACGATTGGCACAAATGATGGCGTAGAGCAAGACGCTGTCTTGCCCCATGGTCAAATTATCCACACAGCCCGACAAATGTTACACTTGGATAATTAAGTTTCTCAAGTATAGTTTGGTGGGCACAACGAATACTTCACAAATTGTCATTTCTCGTTGCTAATGACATCGCACATATCATTACCTTTTGAATAGCAGTATCAGCCGCTAT
>JAAEOP010000323.1 GCA_024223125.1 Chloroflexota bacterium | reverse complement strand
GGGAGAGGATTTACGGCCGCAGCCACCTCCCCGTTAAATATTCACAGCCACATATGGCTTGCACCCAACGTTGGGGAGATGCGCCCGTTTATTATTTGGATGTATCGGCTGTGCCTGATGCCCTGTTAGATCGTTTAGCTGTTTTTGAAGCCCGACGGTTGGGAATCAGTTACCCTGAAGCCCGGATTGCGGTACGCCATGAATGGTTGATTCGGGCCGATGATTGTAAGCTAGAAAAGCATGTGCCTGATGGAGCGTCATCCTGGCAGCCATCTTTCCCCTTCCTGCAAAATGTGTCTTTACGTCTAAATCCCAAACCACAGCCAAAATATCTTCCTGTTTAGAGGATGTTCAAAACAGATGTGCCACAAGATGCTCGCTATTTTCCTTTCATAGCGTCAATTTCTACACGGCCGTTTCCCATTCCCCACCATCCGTTATAATAGCCATGTGTCCGAGACAATATTACGCACGAAAGTGTTTATTCCGCCGTTACGGCCGTCACTTGTAGCTCGTCCCCGTTTGATTGAAAGAATGGAGCGGGGATCTGCTGGTAAATGTCTTCTTGTGTCTGCACCGGCCGGCTTTGGGAAAACAACGCTTGTTGTCCATTGGCTGCAACAGCAAAATGACCCTGTGGGTTGGTTGTCGCTGGATGAAAATGATAATGTGCCCCGTCGCTTTTTTACGTATTTGTTAACGGCCGTGCAGTCTGTTTACCCTGATCTGGCCCAAAGTTTGTACTCTAGTCTGCACTCACCCCGCCCCCCAGAGGACAAGGCCATCATGCCCACTCTGGTCAATGAACTGGCTCTGGTTCCCAAGCCACTATTGTTGGTATTGGATGATTATCACGTCATCCAGAATCAGGTTATTCATGAGGCGCTTTCCTTTTTTATAGACGTCATGCCGCCATCTGTTTATCTGATAGTGACCAGCCGGGAGGAACCACCGTTGCCACTGCCTCGATGGCGAGTACGCGGCCAGTTGAGTGAGATACACGCTTCTGATTTGCGTTTTACGGTAGAGGAAGCAGCCGCCTTTTTTGCAGGGACAATGGGGTTGCAGTTGGATGATACGGCCGTGACTACTCTTGAAGCTCGTACAGAAGGCTGGGCAGCCGGACTGCAACTAGCCGCTCTTTCTATTCGCAGTACCGGAGACGCTTCTGCCTTTATCAACACTTTCACCGGCAGTGACCGCCAGGTTGCCGATTACCTGCTACAAGAAGTTCTGTTTCAACAATCTGAGCCAGTTCAAAAATTTTTGCTGCAAACTTCTATCCTGGAACGATTCAATGCTGATTTGTGTAATGCTTTGCTACATCAGAATAACAGCCAAGATATTTTGGATGAATTGGAAGCAGCGAACTTGTTCCTGAACCCGTTGGACAACCATCGTTTTTGGTACCGGTATCATCATCTGTTTGCCCAACTTCTGCGCTACCGGTTGGAACGAGATGGTGACGAGTCGGCCGTAGCAAACCTGCACCGACGCGCGGCCGCATGGTATGAATCGCAAAACCTGCTAGAAGAAGCTGTAGATCATGCCTTGCATATTCCCGATTACAATTATATGGCCCAGATCATCACTGCCCTCGCTCCCTCATCTCTATTTGAGCCAAGTGGACTTAGTCTATTCAAACAATGGGCCGAAGCGCTACCCGAAACTGTCATCCGCAGTTTTCCTCGAGTAGCCATCTTAGCAGCCGGTGCTTACCTGATAACTGGTGACCTTCCACATACACAACAATATTTGAAATTGATCGCTGATGATAAGCGGGTTGCGGCCGAATATAACCTTTTTCAATCCATTCTGGTCCGGAATGAGTTTTCTGATTTCGAACAAGCTTTACAAATGGCACAGAAAGCGTATCAAGGTCTCATTGAAGAAGATATTTCTTTGGGAGCAATGGCCATGATGCAGGTAGGTGTTAATCATTGGAATTTGGGTAATCTCGTTGATGCAGAGCAAGCTATTATTGACATGCGTCGCCTTTTGGATTCTGCTGACGGTAATATATTGAACCTGCGATTACAGGCGATACATTTGCAAGCTTCAATTGCTAACGCGATGGCCGATCTTTACCAAGCTGAGCAATTGTGTCTGGAAGGAGTTCATCTGGCAAACCAGGTTGGCCCAGAAAAAGCGCCTATGATCGGGTGGACATATGCTCTGATGGGGAGAATTTACTATGAATGGAATGAGATTGAAAAAGCCGCCCTCTATACAAAAAAGGCTCAAATTTGGGCTGAACGAACTGGTATTTCAGACATCTTTACAGAATCCATTCTGGCCAGAATCAACCTGGCCTGCCAGATTGGTGATAAGCAAACAGCCCATCAACTCATCCAAGAAATGACTGCTTATGTAAAACGTGGCAAATTGAATAATTTGATAACCAATATGGCGGTGGTAGCGGCCCATTTCTCATTACGACTGGCAGAACTGGACACGGCCGCACGTTGGGCTAATGGTTCGGGCTTAAATTTAGATGATGAACCGGTCTACCATCAAGGATTTGGTTACCAGACCCTGGCATCAATCCGATTGGCAGAGGCTCGAGAATTAGGTGAAACCAGCCTCTTGCCAGCTATATTAACGCTGGTTGAAAAATTAGTAGCTATTGGCAAAAAAGCCCAGGATCGCTCAGATGTGATCAACAGTCTGATTCTGAAAGCGTTGGCGCTGGTAGAACAGGGAAACAATCAAGCATCTGTAGCTGCGCTGGACGAAGCCTTAACCCTGGCTGAACCAGGCAGCTTGATGCGTATTTTTCTTGATTGGGGGCCGCCTTTACAAGCAATTTTGCTGCAGGTTCTACCCCAACATCCCACTTATGTGGGGCGGCTACTACACGCTTTTGGGGATGAAACTGGCACGGCCGTTACCCCATCTGCCACTGTTTTCCCTAAACCAGCTATAGACTTGACCCCGCGTGAAATGGATGTTTTGCAAGCCATTGCGGTCGGCCTTTCCAACAAAGAGATTGAAGAAACTCTCTTTATCTCTAAAAATACCGTCCGCACTCATATCAAAAATTTGTACAGCAAACTGGGCGTCGAAAGCCGGACGCAAGCCATTGCCAGAGCCAGAAGCCTGAATCTTATTTGAGCCTCACCCCCCCTTCTCACCCCCCAATTCACCCCTAGCGGTGAAGACAGACGGCCGTCCTTCCTTTATGATGTCCACAGTTCAGAAAAAACAGAGCCAGAGAAAGCGGCTCATCAGAAAACAAGTTAGTAAACATGTAGGAGGCAGATCATGTTGACATTAAAAGAATTAGAATTGACATCAGTTTGGCAAGAAGTTCAGTTGGAAAAAGCGGCCGCTCACAGACAATTACGGTCGGTCAATAACATCTCATTAGCTTGGAAGCGGCTGCGGTACAGCTTACGCAAAATCTTGACACGATCCACTGTAAACAAACAAGCGGATTACAAAATCGCACCCACAAATTAGTTCAAAACAATAGCCTTCTACGGAAGGCTATTATTTTTTTGTTTGGAGGTAAACACTTGATGATTGCAACGTTACGCAACCGAAATTTTTCATTATTGTGGACGGCCGGACTTATTTCTCTCATCGGTAATTGGATGCTCATAGCCGCTTTGCCCTTCTACATTTATGAAGTTACCGGATCAGCTCTAGCCACCAGCGGCTGGCTCATTGCTTATATTTTGCCAGGCATTTTATTTGGCTCAGTGGCTGGTGTTTTTGTGGATCGCTGGGATAGGCGTAAAACAATGATGGGGGTCAGTTTGCTGCAAGCGGCCGTTATTCCCTTGCTGTTACTGGTTCAATCACCGGAAATGATTTGGATAGTTTATGTAGTCGGCTTCATCGAATCTACCCTGAGCTATTTCTTCATGCCGGCCGAAAGCGCGTTGTTGCCTACTTTAGTTGGCGAAGAGCATTTGCTTTCAGCCAACTCGCTGAATTCGTTAAATGACAATCTGGCCCGGATTACAGGCCCGGCTATTGGCGGCGTTTTGCTGGGATTATTTGGCTTAAACAGCGTCATTTTGGCTGATGCGGTTTCTTATGTTCTGGCCGGACTGTTGATCTCCTTAATTTTGGTTCCAACCGGTGTGAAAACGGCCGCAGCTCAAGAAGTCGCCCAAACTGCCAAAGCCAAATTCATGCAGGTCTGGCAAGAATTAGCAGCCGGTCTCAAAGTGATCAAGCACAGCCGGATTTTGGCTGGTGCTTTCATCGTCGTAGGCATTGCTTTGTTTGGCGATGCCATTATGAGCGCTGTCATGGTTGTCTTTGCCCAGGAAGTTATGGAGTTGGGCGCTGATGAGTTTGGCTGGATTTTGGCGGCACGTGGCATGGGCGGTCTGCTGGGCGGTTTGTTAGTAGCCCAGTTAGGGCAACGATTCTCCACCACGCAGTTGGTGGCTGGCGGCCTCATATTAAGCGGTTTCATCGTTCTTATTATCGTGAACATACCAACCATGTATGTCGCCATTCCTTTAATGATTGTGGCCGGTATCCCTCTTATCGCCTGGATTGTCAGCTTACAAACTATTTTTCAACAAGCCACAACAGATGAGTATCGCGGCCGTGTCTTTGGCGCCTTTGGCACAGTCAGCGCTTTGCTAATGGCTGTGGGGGCTATGATGGCTGGCGGCATTACCGATGTTGTCGGTTCAGCGATTTTGATGTCAGTTGCCAGCTTGATTTATGTTTTCTCCGGTCTGTTGGGTTGGGTATTACTTCGCAAGCCGGTGGAACAGCTTGATCTGATGGTGACAAAGGCTGAAGCCAGCTCTTAAAACGACCAAAATTATTAGGCCCAAATGCTTTCATGGTATTTGGGTTTTTTTTATGCTTGTACGGCCGTAGCCATATGTTTCAAAATTTCTACTTCATCTACCACGCCTTCAATGTGGACACGGCCGTTAACCACTGTATGCGGCAAATAATTCACCGAGTAGCGGTCTACAATGACGGGAAATTGGTCGGCCATAATCATAAACGCGCGGATGTGGGGGTTGATGACGGCCATGTTAAAAAGGGGTTGGGACATCAGGGATCCGGCTTTATTGTTGGCGGCCGTAATCAATTCCAGACGCACATCTTCCTTTAGTTTTGTCAGTTGAATGCGGGTGCGGACTTCTGAGGTCATGCCGCGAAAGGAAACGGCTTGTACGGCCGTGATAAATGCTGTCATGCCATACCCATCTGGCAGTCCAATGATCCGCACGCCCATATCTTCGTAGTTAGCGGCCGTGCCGCGCATCATGCCCAGCACCGGCCAATAATCATAATTGATGCGGCGGGGCAGGGTTTGGGTGGAGATGTTGGCAAAACGGGTCGCTAATGTCTGGCAGAGATGGGTGGCTTCTGCGTCGCGGGCAGCGGCCGTTTCATCACCCCAGACAATGATGTGAACCGGCTCCGGTAAATGTTCCAGCAGAGCCGGCAGTTGTGCCCATGTGTCGGTGTCAAAGGGGTTTTCAGGTTGTTGGCCGTCTGTTTCACTCATCCTAAACAGCGACCACCGATTTTACATGGGGGAAGAACTGCTTTACCGTACCTTCTACCCAGCCGTGCAGAGTAACGGCCGCCAGACTGCAATCCTCACAAGCCCCAGAGAGATGCACTTGCAGTTGTTCATCCTCATAAGCCACCATTTCTACTGCACCGCCATGATAATGTTCAATATAACTGCTAATAGTGGCGATGAGCGCCTGTAATCGTTCTGTTTCGCTGGCTTCTTGCACCAATTCCATTTCAGAATTAAATCCCCGAACGCCAGCAGGATTGTTCCCGATTGTCATAATCATTTCTCCTTAAATAATGGGATTAAGAGATTGGAGATTGAGAGATTCAATCTCCAATCTCTCAATCTCCAATCTCAAAAAAACACGATTCCTAGATATAGAGACATGGTATCATAATAACTTGATTACGTATAACTCCGAGGATAGTGTATGATAATTTTTCTTCTCCTATTTATTTTCTGGGCCGTGTTGCATAGTGTGACGGCCGCGTTGAGCTTAAAGCATTTTTTCCGGGCACGATTTGGCGACAAGTCGTATGCTGGCTGGTACCGGTTTCTTTACAATACAATCTCTGTGGTGACGTTTTTGCCAATTTATATGCTCATTCCTATATTGATGCCGGTAGAGGTATTGTGGGCGTGGCAGCGACCGTATCTCTATTTGGCGTATACCGTGCAAGTAATCGGTCTATTGGGGCTGGTCTACTCATTGTGGGTGACGGATGTGTGGGACTTCTTGGGAATACGGCAAATGGTGTGGTATGTGCGCGGGACAGAAGGAGATGTGCCCCCACCCAACTTTACAACTCAGGGAACGTATGCCTTGGTACGCCACCCGCTGTATTTCTTTTCATTATTATTGCTGTGGTTTAATCCGGTGGTGACGGTTGGTAGCCTGGTTTTCTATGTGGGGGCCACGTCCTATTTTTGGATTGGATCTTATTATGAAGAGAGGAAACTGGCGGCCGTTTATGGGGAAGCATACCGTATTTACCAACAGCAAGTACCCCGATTATTTCCAATGCCAATGAAGCGAAAGGAGATTGGAGATTAAGGCCAATTTTAGAAAATAATGATCCCGAATTGATGCCATTTCGGGAATTGGCTGGAGGCTTTTTCAAAACGGGTAGGATCATTTAATTTTTGAAAAAGCCTGAGAGCTTGAGAGATTCATCCAATCTCCCAAGCTCCAATCTCTTAATCTCCCAGTTACATATTTTTATTGCGGCCGCATATCCGCATTATCTGGTGTGGAGGGAATAATTAACTTGTCACCCGGATAAATATATGGGTAGCTGGTGTAGTAACAACCGCCATAAGCCGGATAATAGGGCAGATGAGTAGCGCCACCATACGGTTCAGGGACGGGGGGATAATAATACCAATCATAATGAGCGCTGTAACCATAACAACCGTAGTTGGCAAAAACGAGCATGTCCAGCGGAATTTTGAATCGTTGGGCGATTGAATAGAGGGTATCTCCCTGTTGTATGGTGTAGGTAAAGATGCAGGGTTCGCCAACGGCCGTACTCACACTACCGACATTGGGAATTGTCCACGTTTCACCGGCCATAATCCAGCCCGGGTGGGGGACGCTGTTGGCGTTGAGAATGTCTTGTGGTGAGGTTCCATAACAGCGGGCAATTTGCACCAACCATTCCCTTTCCTTGACGGTATGTTGGGTGGAAATAGCTTGTGATTCGCCGCCTGTGCCGCCGCCTTCATTACCACCTGCTTGCCCACCATCGCCTGGGTCTGTTTCTGTTTCGGGCACGGCCGTTGGTTCTGGTAATTGTTCTGGGGTGGGGGATGGGACTGTGGGTAATACTTCAGGTTCGGCCGTTGGTTCCGGGACTACAACTTCGGGCACGATGGTTGGTTCTGTTTCTTCCGGGGGTGGTTCCGGACTGTTACAGGCAGCAAAAATAAACAATAATGCCGCCAAACCAATAAGAAGTGTTTGTCGTTTCATGAGATTCCTCCTGCTAAACATAGTTCACATAATATATTGTACTGGACTATACGATAGCACGGTTTGGGGAAAAGCGCTAACAGGAAGTTACCATAATCAAAAATGTTATGATGATTTGCGCCCCAACAAAAACGCGATGAGGAGGAACACGGCCGAAACTAATAATCCCAACGCCGCTTTAAGTTCAATTCTGCGGGAAGTCGTTTCCGCTTGATTATAGCTTAGGCTGGCTGACGGCGTGGTGTAGACGGGCATGGGATAAAACGGCTCTTTTTTTCTATTTCGATTTTCTCTAATCAGGATGACGGCGTTGGCTGACGGCCGTACCTTTGACCCATACCGGTTAGAATACACCTGCGTAAATTCGGCCCCAAAAAACAAAATCTGGGCTGAATAATAAACAAAATACAAAACGACGATTAAAGACCCGGCTGCGCCATATATAGAGCCAGTAATAAACCGCCCCACTACCAAACTTAAAACCTGTATGCCAATCATCAAAAACAGAGCGGTTACGGCCGCTCCAAACCAGACATCTCGCCAGGCAACATGAGCATCTGGCAGCATCTTAAACAGTAAAGCCACCAGCACAATCAGCATCGGGAAAATGACGGCGATCTGGTAAAAGGCAGCCAGCCGCCCTAATTGGGGAAAATAAACGATGATGTAATCATCCAATGTAGTTAGGGCAAAGATGAGGGCAAAAGCCAATAAAAACAAGAAGCCCAATGTCAATACCATAAATAAAGCTAACGAGCGCGTTTTGAGATAATGGATAACTCCATTTTCTGGCTCCGGATCAATACGCCAGATGATGTTGAGGGCCATCTTCAATTGGTAGAAAACATTCGAAGCGCCATATAACAGTAAAGCAATACCTACGATGGCGGCGATGCGGCCAGCGGCCGCTTCTTGAGCATTTTCCACTAACAATTGAATGAAAGCAGCCGCTTCCGGCCCGATGATATTATCTAGACCGGTCATTAGTTGGCCCTCTACGGCCGCTTCGCCAAAAACAGCCCCAGCAATATTGATGGAAATGACCAGCATAGGCGCCAGGGCAAAAATCATATAGTAGGAAAGGGCGGCCGCCATCAGATGACCTTTATCCTGCCCCCAACGCACGATAGATGCTTGAAATAATTCCACAATTACTTTGAGGTATTTCATTAAATTTTGCTCAATACCTGCTGTAAATCGGTGACTAAATCAGCGCTGTTTTCGATGCCGACAGACACACGTACCAGTCCGGGGTCTACGGCCAACGGCGAATCGGCGACGGAGGCATGGGTCATCGGCGCTGGCAATTCAATAAGCGATTCCACGCCGCCTAACGATTCGGCCAGAGTAAACAGTTTTGTATCGCGGGCAATGGTGCGGGCGGCCGTTTCACCTCCCTGCAAAATGAAAGAGATCATGCCACCGGGCGCCGCCATCTGCCGCCGCGCCAACTCATATTGAGGATGGCTGTCTAAACCGGGGTAGATGACTTCGGCTACGGCCGTATGATCGGCCAAAAATTGGGCTATCTGTAAAGCGTTTTGGCAATGCTGTTTCATTCGCAGCGCCAATGTTTTAATGCCCCGTAAGGTCAGAAAACAATCCATCGGTCCCGGCACAGCCCCAATACCGTTTTGCAAAAATTTAAGCTGGTCGTACACGGCCGTGTCATTCAACACCACCGCTCCCCCGACCACATCGGAATGGCCGCCAATATATTTGGTGGTGGAGTGGATGACAAAATCTGCGCCCAGGGCTAACGGCCGTTGTAAAATCGGAGAAGCAAACGTGTTGTCTACCCCCAACCAGGCGTTGTTGGCATGGGCAATTTCGGCTGCGGCCGCTATATCCGTCAGACGCAGCATAGGATTGGTGGGGGTTTCCAGCCAAACCAGTTTTGTGTTGGGCTGTATCGCTGCCTGAACAGCGCCCATGTCAGTCGTATCAGCATAAGTGAATTCAAGGCCATACTCACTTAACACCTTGTCAAACAAACGGAATGTGCCCCCATACACATCATTGCCTGACAACACATGTTGGCCTGGTTTGATGAGGCGTAAGATTGTATCAATCGCCGCCATCCCCGAAGCAAAAACCAGGGCGTGTTTGCCGTCTTCCAATGCTGCCAGCGCCGTTTGCAGCGCTGTGCGCGTGGGATTATCTGTACGCGAATATTCATACCCTTTGTGGATGGCTACATCCTCTTGAGCATAAGTTGAGGTCTGATAAATCGGGGTCATCACGGCCCCACTTACCGGGTCTGGTTCTACCCCGGCGTGGACGGCCAATGTTTCTAAATGCAAATCATTATGAAAGGACATGAAATTCTCCTAATTAGGAAATGTGATTGGGGCTGATTTTAGTGGGGATTGGTCTGTTTTGCCAATGATGAAATTAAGCTTTGTTGTATGAGAGGAATAGTTGTCCTAAACTATTCAAAGCGGCAGGGTCTAGGTAAAGGGTGTGCAGGGTCATGTCTACGGCCGTGTCAAAAACCGGCCCATCCACAATAGAAGCAAAAGATCCCCCGCCCAATATCCGGCTGGCATGAGTCAGATAGAGCCGGTCTAAAACATCCCCGGCCAGTAACATGTGCAGCACTTTTGGCCCGGCGGCCGAGTAAATAGTTTGGTAGCCTCGTTCATTCATCGCTTGCACCAGGCTCTTTCCTTCTACACGGTCATCCCCAGCTATAATCACCTGCCCGGCTCGATCTTCAATCTCTTTTACCCGTGTTGGGTCAGGGTTTGCACCAGTAAATATGACAATCTTGCGTCCGCCTTCTGTCAGCACGTTGGGGATGGGGAATTGCAGGCTGCCGCTGATGATGGCGATGTCTGGCTGCGGTTTGAGTCCGCACTCTGTGCGCCAATCACGCAAATCGGCAAAACGGGGATCATCTGTTTGCAAGATTTCTTGGGCACGGCCGTCGGCCCAATCACGCAAATAACGGCCGCTGCTAATAATCAAATCCGCCTGGGCAGTCAATTCTTGGAACAGCCGCCAATCATGTTCATTGGCTGTAGCTTTGGGGACGGTTAAACCGCTGCGGTGGGGGTGAGGGATGGCAATACGGCCGTCCAGACTGACCACAAAATTAGCATAGACAAATGGCCGGCCAGATTCACCCGCAGTCTGGCGGACATCATGCGCCAGATAAGCGCCTGTTAATGGAAGTTCGTTTGCGGGTTGGGGGTAAAGTTGGATTAAGTTGTTCATAATGAGGGATTTTAGGGGAGAGAGGACGGCCGTCAAGCAACTCATCAAAATGATACAATTTTATTGGTCTTGTTACACACTAAAATAACGCCCTTTTTTTAAGACCAATATCCTTGTTTTCTCTTCACTGCCTGTCTACAATTTTACAAATGACTACAACAAATTATGGAAGAAACGAATCGAGTCGGTCAAGGAAATTCGTTGTAGTCTCCAAAAATCACAGACTCAATAGGAGAACAAACAATGAGCGACAATGGAAAATCCCCGAATGGACAGGCAGGCAGCTTCAAAATAAAAGCTGGTCTGGCCCAAATGTTAAAAGGCGGCGTTATCATGGATGTGGTCACGCCGGAGCAGGCGATCATTGCTGAAGAAGCTGGCGCTTGTGCCGTCATGGCACTGGAACGAGTTCCGGCCGACATACGCGCCGATGGCGGTGTAGCCCGCATGTCCGATCCGGGCATGATTAAAGAGATCATCGCCTCTGTCAGCATTCCTGTGATGGCAAAAGCACGCATCGGCCACTTTGTGGAAGCCCAAATTCTGGAAGCGCTAGGCGTGGATTATGTGGATGAAAGTGAAGTGTTGACCCCGGCCGATGAAGAACATCACATCAACAAACATGGGTTTAAGATTCCCTTTGTCTGTGGCTGCCGTAATTTGGGCGAGGCTTTGCGCCGCATTGGTGAAGGGGCAGCCATGATCCGTACCAAAGGAGAAGCGGGCACAGGTGATGTTGTGGAAGCAGTACGCCATGCTCGCGCTGTTTTAGGGGATATTCGCCGCTTGCAATTGATGCCCGATGAAGAGCTGATGAGTTACGCTAAGAGCATCGGCGCCCCTTACCATTTGGTGCAGGAAACGAAGGAGTTGGGTCGTTTGCCGGTGGTTAATTTTGCGGCCGGGGGTCTGGCCACGCCAGCCGACGCGGCTTTGATGATGCAGATTGGTGTGGATGGCGTTTTTGTCGGCTCTGGTATTTTCAAGAGCGACGATCCAGCGCCCCGTGCTAAAGCGATTGTGGAAGCGACAACCCATTACAACAATCCCGAAATTTTGGCCAAGATCAGCGAGAACTTGGGTGCGCCAATGGTGGGCATTAATGTCAGCAGCCTGCCGGAGAGTGAGCAGTTGGCTACGCGGGGTTGGTGATGAATGAGGGGGGAGGGGTGAGGTGATACATAGATTCTTTATCACCTCACTCCTCCCCCCATCACCTTATCAAATAACGCAAGGTGTAAGCATGAAAATCGGTGTATTAGCATTACAGGGTGCATTTAGTGAGCATATCAAGATTTTGCAAACGCTGGGGGTGGCCGCAGTGGAAGTGCGTCTGCCAAAGCAGTTGGCTGATTTGGATGGTCTGATTATTCCTGGCGGAGAAAGTACGACAATTGGTAAGCTGGCTGTGATGTATAACTTCATGGAACTGCTGCGCCACTTTGCGGTCGAAAAAGCGGTGTGGGGAACCTGTGCGGGCATGATCTTTATGGCCAAAGAGGTCAGTATGGGTACGGCTGGCCGGGACCAACCATTACTGGGAATTATGGATATTGTGGTCGAGCGGAATGCGTTCGGCCGTCAGGTAGATAGTTTTGAAATAGACCTGGATGTGCCTGTCTTGAATAATGGTCAGGCAGAACCTTTTCCGGCGGTGTTTATTCGCGCGCCTCGTTTATTGGGAGTCAGAGGAAAAGCGAAGGTTATGGCTACGTTGCCAGATGGCACGGCCGTTGTCGCCCAAGAAGGTAAGTGGTTGGCGACATCTTTTCATCCAGAGTTGACGGGAGACGGCCGTTTTCATGAATACTTTTTACAATTGGCCGAGGATCGAGAATAGTGAGGGAATGGCAAGTTTGTAAGTAACGAAGTGGAATTATAGACGTTTGCGGGGGAGGGTGACCGTGAAGGTTGCACCCCTGTTTAGGTTATTTTCGGCTGTAATACGGCCGTTATGTTGTTCTACAATGCGTCGGGCAATAAACAAACCGAGGCCGGCGCCGTGGTTGGTTGGTTTGGTGGTAAAGAAGGGGGCGAAAATCTTATCAATTATGGCGGGATCAATGCCGCTGCCTGTGTCACTGACGGAAAAAGCATACTCTTCTTGGGCACGGCCGTTGGTTGTCAGTTGCCCATTTACTCTGGAAAGAGAAAGCGTTTCTGGCGGTACCAGCCACGATTTGACATGAATGATGCCACCCTGGGGCGTCATGGCGTCACGGGCGTTAATGAGCAGATTGATGAGTACCTGAGTCAACCGATGGTGGTCACAGACAACAGTACCCAGATTTTGGGCTAATGATGTTTCAATTTGAATGTTGTATTCGCCGTAGAATTGATGCTTTACCAGAGTTAAGGCGTCTTCGATGATCATATTGAGGTCGGTAACGGCTGTTTGCACTTCTTCGTCGTAGGAATAGTTACGCAGTACTTCAACAATGCGAGCGGCTCGCCAGGCACTCTGTTCAATCATCTCCACATATTTCAGCAATTGTTCCATACTGAGGTTATTTTCTTCAATTTCGTGTTGCATATTGCTGCATGTCGCCGCGATAATACTGAGCGGGGTATTGAGTTCATGAGCTACACTGCCCGTAAGCATACCGATGCCGGCCAGACGTTGGGTGTAGGCTAGGGCCTCGTTAATATGTTCAGCGCTAACGGTATCAGTAAAAGAAACCATTGTGCTGTTGGCGATATGGTCAACATATTGGGTTGTGGCATCAATTTTTGTTTTCACCATAATCAGTTCTTCCCTTGCTTCAATAAGTTATTGTGGGAAATCAATATCCCCCCATTGCTTGTCAATTTTGCCCGATTCTCCCACGGCGATGCTACGCTTCATAGCATACGCTACGGCTCGGATCACGTCCGTATGTTGGCCGTAAATTCAACGTGAAGGCCACGTTAACGGCCATGTTTGCTTGTGGATAATTTTGCTAAATTCTAGGTCTGGCAAATTCTATGGTTTATAAAAAATTGAAGCACAATTGACTATAGGTGTTAAGAAAAATATTTTGACTGTAGTATCCAAAAACATTATCTGTATGTCTATAAAAACAGGAAAACTAGAACTAATGTATTCGTTTAGACCCTAAGGGTTTTTATGCCCAATACACTGGTGTTCTCAGGAGTAAAACCCTTAGGGTCTCGGTAGCCCCCTGAACGCTTACGAACTAATCCTTTTCATAGTCGTCAAGCTGTATTACGACTTAGAAAACTGAGCAATAGCTGCCTGACCGACAATTTCCAAAGCCGTATCGCCGGAGGGGGGCTGCATAGAACCGGCGCGTACATCCCGGAAATACCGTTCCAGTGGCAGCGCTTTGGTGATGCTAGAACCGCCGGCAATCCGCAACGCTTTATCGGTCACATCATTAGCCGTTTCGGTGACCATTGTTTTGGCGGCGGCGATGCGAGCGCCCATGACTTCACGGCCGTCTCCCTCCCCTGTCCATTCCCCGGCCACATCCATCAACAAACTATGGGCTGCCTGTAAAGCTACATCAATCTCCCCAATTTGCCGTTGAATTTTGGGCAGGGTGGCAATCGGTTTACCCAATGCTGTGGGAACCCGTTCCAGAGTAAATTGGATGACACAGTTGCGGGCGGCAATGGCCGAGCCGAGATAAATAGTAGACATGATCATGGGAAACCAGAGGTTGGGTGTGACTTTGACATTACCGCGACCGACCACATTTTCACGAGGTATTTTGACATTGTGGAAGATGACTTCATGGCTGTCACTGGCCCGCAGGCTAAGCGAATCACTCCACGTTTCCACCCATTCAATGCCCGGCATTTCCTGGGTGAGTAGAACGACGCCGCCTTCGTCTTCAATGTTTACCCGCACGAGCATATGGGTAAGATGTTTGCCGCCGGTGGCCCAGGTTTTACGGCCGTTTACCAACCAGCCATCTCCATCAGACGTAGAAACGGCCGTGGTAGCCGGTAAACTGCCACGAGAGGGGCTGCCCATCGTGGGTTCGCTGGCTAACGAGTTGAACAAGGTCCCGTTAACGGCCGTGCGGCAAAATTGTTCATACCAGGCTTCATCCCAAGTACGCACTTCCCGTTCATGGCCAAAGATATGCATCTGCATTCCGGCCACGAGGGCGGTGGAAGCGCTACCTTGGGTCAGTTCCAATTGGGCGGCCACACAATCATAAAGCGGCAGCCCCAGACCACCGTATTCCTGGGGTACGCTCAACCCCAAATAACCAGACGATTTCAAAGTGGCCACATCTTCTGCGGGCAATGTTCCATTTCTATCAGCCTCATCGGCTCGTTGGGTAAATTCAGTTGCTAATTGTTGGGCCAGGGTTACGGCCGTTTGTTGTCCTTTCAAATTCATACTTGTCCTTGTACCCGTTCATAGTGTGACTTCATGTTTTGCTCCCAAGATAGAATGTGATTTTTATTACCAGACGGCATAGGCTAGCACAAAAACCAGGCCCCCGGCGATTTCAACACCGATTTCGGTGAAGCCGAATTTTTTGATGTTAGGAATGGGGCGGGGTTGAGGGTATGTCCATAAGGCGCGTAGGAGAAAGCCCAAAAAAGGCACGGTCGTCAACAGGGGCACATAATCGAAAACGGCCGTCCCCACCACCCCCAAAAAAACCAATGCATGGATTAGCAGCAGCGGCCACCGGTCAACTAAGCGGCCGTGTGTATCTGCCAAACGCAGCCGCACATAAAGCGCCCCCAACACATTTTGCAAAGCCACTAAAATCCATATAAACCAGACGGTCGTTGTCACTTCTTCCTGAACGGTAATCATTGCCGCCGGGGCAGTTAAGGCTAATCCAGCCGCGCCAGCCATTTCCATCCACAACGTCCGTGTTCGCGTCCGTTGGCTCAATGCGGCCGACAAATACACTACTATCAGCCCAGCCATAGGCAGGGTCAGCCAGAAAATATCTTGCAGTCCCAACGCCAATAGCCCCAACAGACAAACCAGTCCCAGCAAACACAGCCCCAACAGCACCCGGGCGGCGATAGGGCCATCACGTTTACGGCCGCGTCCCCGACGAACACGCAGCCACACCGTTGCCGGTTGGCGTGTCAGGAAAATGGACATGCTGCCCACAAAAACCAACAGCGCCCCCAGGTTAAATGACCCGGCTATGCCCAACCCCACAAAATAAGGCACAATTAGCCACGACCAGGTGCCATGTTCGGCCGGCAGCAACAGTTGTTTACGAAAGCCTTTTACCTGCATACTTGCTTATCCGTAAAACGTAATCCGTAATCTGATTATCCGGTCAATAAATAGAGGAGCATTGTCACGGCCGTATGTGCTTCAATGCTGTGGGGTAGATGGGCGGGCATATAGACCCAGGTTCCGGCGACGGCCGTAGATACATCCTGGCCCAATGTCAATGTTGCTTCTCCTTCTAAAAAATGCAAGATAGCGGGGAGTGCGGCCGTATGTTCCGTTAATTCTTCCCCGGCCGCAAAGCCAAATAAAGTCACTTTGCCCCCCTCGCCGTTAAACACCTTGCGGCTAACAACCGTCTCTTCCGTCACCTTCGGCAAAATCGCCGGTAAATTTTCCCACAATGTATAGTCCATTTTAATTCTCCATTAAATAGACATTATCGGAAACATCTTTTTTGACAGAATTAACAAGATTTACAGGATGAAATAATCCCGTAAATCCTGTCCAATTTCTTATTTCCGATAAGGTCAACTGTCAGCGGTCAACCGTCGTACCACTATACTGCCAATTACTAAGCCAAAAAACAGCAAAATGGCAACGGCATTGAGCAGGCCGCCCCACGGCCGTAACCCCAACCCCAAAACATCTCCTAAAACCCGCAGCAGCAGCGAAACATGCAGCAAAACCGAAGGCAGGTAAAAGATGGGCCGGTATGGCAGCTGCATACCTGTGACCGAAGGTAAAATGATCAGGGCATGGGCAAAGATCATGCCAAATGCAAAACCCAGAAAGATAGCGTGCAGCCACAGGTCGTAATAGGGGCCGGCGCTGAGAGCGCCCCAACTCAATGCCGCCAATCCGCCAACGACCAGCCAGCCATAGCCCACCAATAAATTAGCCCCAATATATCGAGTCAATCCCGATTGACGCACGGTGCGGCGGGCAATATCATAACGCAGCAGCCAGATTGCCAGCGCTACCACGCCCAGGCTGGCTAACCGGTTGCCTATTGCCAGCCAGATGAGCGACAGCAGCAGCCCGGCCAGAAAGATGAGTACGGCCGCGTCAAACAAACGAATGCTCCCCGGAGACAAACGCTGTACCCGGCTCAGTTCCAGCCGCTCCCCCACAATTGTCAAAATCAAAAATCCAGCCCACCAATAGACAAAGTGGAAAATCGGCCAGCCGGCCAACCACAGCCCATTGCCCATCAACCAGCAAAGCGCCCCCAGCCCCATTACCACCGTGTAGTTGGTTTTGTGCTGGCGGATGATGTGGAGGGACACGGCCGTTAAACCCACACTCCCCAATACAATCAATGCCTGGCCTACAATGATCGGCAAGCCAATGATCAACCACAAACCGCCCACTCCGCTTAACAACGGCCCCATATAAAATTTACGCGGCCCCAAAGCCACTGCTCGTTCCAGTCCAATGAGGGTCCCTAAAAAGCCAGATACCATCAGCGGACCATGCAGAGACGGTAGCAGCGGCTGTAATGCCGGCCATCCCCAACCAATCCGCAGCAGCCCTGCCCATAATGCTGCTAATAGGGAGAGTACAACCAAAATCATGATAAGTAATCGCAAATAAGTTTCTTTCATCGTGGGAATATTTTACCAGCGTCGGTGCAATTATCTTTGCATTGTTGCAAGTTCAGTCGCCGTAGTATCCCTACCGTGCAGTCTGGAGCGAAAGCGATTTCACGGCTACAAGTGATTCTTGACCAAAGATTAACGATCTTCGGTCGCCTGAATTGGGGATGGGGGTGGGCTTCCGGCTACAGATGGAATAGGTACATTCAAGCTGCTAGTTCCTTCCTCAATCGGAAAGGGCGTTTCTGCTTCATGCAAAGCCAATTTCAATACTTCACTTAAATGTCCAACCGGGACCAGGGTCAAATCCTGGCGGATTTTTTCTGGTAATTCCGGTATATCTTTGGCATTATCTTTGGGCAGCAAAACGGTGGTGATACCAGCCCGATGAGCGGCAATTGTTTTAGATTTCAAACCGCCAATAGCCAGTATTTTACCCCGCAACGTGACCTCACCCGTCATAGCTACCTCGCGCCGCACCGGCCGTTGCGTAAAGGCAGAAATGATTGCGGTAGCCATACCAATGCCAGCGCTGGGACCATCTTTGGGCGTGGCTCCATCGGGTACATGCACATGCAAATTTACCTGGTCAAAGAGGGTTGGCTCTAGCCCGAGAGAACGGGCATTGGCCCGCGCATAGGTTAAGGCGGCTTGAATAGACTCCCGCATCACATCACCTAGCGAACCGGTCAGGGTAATTTTGCCGTTGCCCTCGCTCAAACTGACTTCAATCGGCAGCGTGTCGCCGCCAAAACCACTCACTGCCAAACCGGTAACAACGCCAATCTCATCTTTTTCCTCGACCGTGCCATAGTGAAACTTCTCCGACCCCAAAAACGCAAGTACATCCTGCTCACCAATAATAAACGGGCCAGATTCACCGCCGGCAATCTTTACCGCTAATTTGCGTACAACACGGCCGATATTTCGTTCCAAACCACGCACACCCGCTTCCCGCGAATAATGGCGGATAACTTTACACAAGGCCACATCCTTAAAACAAACATCCACATTGCCAATGCCATGCCCTTCCAACTGTTTGGGCAGCAAGTATTCTTTGGCAATGGCTACCTTTTCCTCTTCAATGTAGCCGGGCATCAAAATTGTCTCCATCCGATCCAGCAGCGGGCCGGGAATTGTATTTAGTTGATTGGAGGTTGTAATGAAAATAACCTGGCTCAGATCAAATGGCACTTCCAGGTAATGGTCATTGAATTGACTATTTTGCTCCGGGTCTAACACTTCTAACAAAGCAGAAGCCGGATCGCCGCGCCAATCGGAACCTACTTTGTCAATCTCATCCAGCACAATGACGGGGTTGTTGGTACCCGCGTCACGTAAGGCGCGGATAATGCGGCCGGGAATAGCCCCAATATAAGTACGGCGATGCCCGCGAATTTCAGCCTCATCCCGTACCCCTCCCAGGCTGATACGAACCATTTCCCGGCCAATGGCCCGGGCGATAGAGGTGGCGATAGAGGTCTTGCCCACTCCGGGCGGGCCATACAGATTGATGATGGCGCCGCGCATTTTACTGCCGGCTAATTTGCGGACGGCCACATATTCTATAATGCGTTCTTTCACATCTTCCAACCCGTAATGGTCTGCATCTAACACGGTACGCACATGATGAATGTCCAGATTGTCTTCGCTGGCAACGTCCCAGGGGAGTTCTGATAACCATTCCAGATAGGTACGAATAATGCTGGATTCTGGTGATTGTGGCCCTTGGAAGTCCAGTCGCTTGAGTTCTTTTTCGGCACGTTGGCGCACATCGTCAGGCATTCCGGCGGCCGTAATTTTCTGGCGTAGTTCGTTGTCGCTGCTTTCCACATCTTCCCCTAACTCTTTGCGGATGGCTTTCATCTGTTCGCGCAGCAAATATTCGCGTTGGGCTTTGTCGGCGCCCGCACGGGCGTCTTGCTGAATTTTGTTACGGATTTCGGCGA
This sequence comes from Chloroflexota bacterium, assembly GCA_024223125.1. Next base: position 9,589 of record JAAEOP010000323.1, on the reverse strand, counting down.
TACGTAGTTCTTGTTCCAGGTATTCGGTGGCCAGGGTCAGGCGTGTACGGCCGTCTAGCGAAGTCAACAGTTTTAGTTCCGTGTCAAAAGGCAAGTTGAGCAGTCCGGCGATATAGTCGGCTAATTCTCCGGCCGTTTTTTTGCTGCGGGTGGTGGCTATCACATGTTGGTTTGTTTCCCCCAGAGCATTTGCATATTGCTCCAGATAGGCAATCGCCTCGGCCATATCCTTCACTTTGGCTGAATCTGTCTGATTTTCGATCTCACTGTAAGCGCCCATCATATAAAGGTCGAAATCATCTATCTTATCCAACCATACCCGACGATGGAGTTCCACCAGCATTTGTACGCCAATATGTGGCGCTCGCAAAACATCTCGCGCAGTGGTCAAAATACCGATAGGCGCCAGATCGTCCTTGTCGGGTAATTCAACCTCAGCATTATATTGCACCACGACGAGCAGTTCGCCGCTCTTATCTATCGCAGCCTGAGCGGCCGTCAACGAACGCCGGCGGCCGATGGTGATCGTGGTAGTAATGCCGGGAAAAAGTACCCCGCCGCGTAAAGGTAGAACGGGTATGCGATTGCTTTGTTTTATGTCACTCATTACATTTCCTCGAAAGATAGCGGAAAGTGTTTGCTATACTCCTGCGTAGAATTATAGTATCCCATGTCTTTGATTGCCTAACAAACAAAGCAGATAGTTCTTTGGGGAGAATGTAAAGGCTTTCAGGTTTTACACTTCATCTACCCCGTGAATTCCTAAAGACTCAGATGGTTTAATTTGTACGCATTTTGGGGATTTCACGGCCGTCAAAAACAAAATACCCCCTATACAAATCAACCGTCAGACAGGAGTGGACAGGCAGGACAAGTACCACATCCCCCACATGCAGGCTGCCAAACGTAGCGGGGTTGGTTTTGAGGATGCCGTGTTCCTGGGAAAGGGCGGTTAGTTTGCTGCCATACAACATTTGCCCCCAGCCATTTTCTTGTAATCGGGCAATACGGCCGTAAATCATCTCTCCATTTATCAGCAACCTCTCTTTAGACAAATGCACCGCCCCGCCATAAAGAATAATCCGTTGGTCGGCCTCATGTTTGGCCACGATGGGGCAGGCTACCCCCACAGCGATCTCTTCTGGCAAACAGACTCCCAGCCGGCGCTGCATCAAATCATAAAAGACAAAGTTGCCCGGTCGGATCTCATCCACAATCCCAAACGATTCCACCACGCTGCACCCCGGCGTATCTCCCACCGAAACGAAAATGTTATGCCCTTCGCTTTGTAAACAGTGGCGGGCTGTGTTCAGGCGCACGACCGTTTCTGCATACACCGCTTCAATTTCTGTTACAGATTTGGCAGCATACGTATTTCCAGCGTGGGTCAGAATGCCGGTCAAGGTCAGGTTGGGCGCTTTGGCGACGGTGGCGGCAACATCTAGCAACATTTGCTCATCTTGCCAGGAAATTCCGGTACGGCCGTAACCCGCATCCACTTTCAACCATACATTTACCGGCACATCTACAGCACTGCTCAGGGCGACGGCCGTGCCCACAGACTCCACCAATAAATGCAAATCCAACCGGTGGGCCAGTTGGTTGATGGTTTGATGCTGGCGCAGATTGACCGGAAAAGCGATGAGAATGTCATCCCAACCCGCTTCGGCAAAATAAGCAGCCATATCCACTGAAGAAACAGTAATGGCGCTGACCCCCTCCTGCCGAAACCATTCTCCGATTTCGGCCGATTGGTGTGTCTTAAAATGCGGTCGAAAGGCAACGCCCCCATTTTTGGCCTTTACCGCCATTTTCCTAATATTCTGCCGGACTTTTTGTTCATCCAGTAAAAGTGTTGGTTTTGTTATTGAAAGAGACATAGTGTAATCCGTAATCCGTGTTCCGTAATCCGATATATGAAAATTGCCAATCTCTCTAAGGCTTTTTCAAAAATTAAATGATCCTACCCGTTTTGAAAAAGCCTTCAGCCAATTCCCGAAATGGCATCAATTCGGGATCACTATTTTCTGGAATTGGCCTAAATCAACCCCATATCTTTGGCTTTAATAGCCGCCTGGGTGCGGTCGCGGACGCCTAGTTTGCCTAGAATATTGGTGACATGGTTTTTGACGGTGCCTTCGGCAATGTAAAGTTGATTGCCGATTTCCCGATTGCTGGCTCCGGTAGCCACCAGTTGCAAAATTTCTAGCTCTCGATTAGATAGGGATTCTACAAGGTCAGATTGGGGATGGGACGACGGCCGTTCTCCCATCCGAGCAAATTCAGCCACCACCTTCGCCGCCACCGAGGGTTGTAAAAAAGATTGGCCGCTGGCAGTTGTCCGAATTGCTTCATACAGTTTGGCTGAGGGCACATCTTTGAGTAAATAGCCCACCGCTCCGGCACGTAAGCCGTCAAACACATATTCATCTTCATCAAATGTAGTCAGGATGATGACCCGTGTTTGGGGGTAGTCGGCCGTAATCTGGCGTGTAGCCGCTACGCCATCTAACACCGGCATACGCAAATCCATCAGGACCACATCCGGGTTTAGTTTGGCTACGGCCATGACAGCTTCTTGCCCATTTCCCGCTTCCCCCACCACTTCCATATCCGCCTGTACAGAAATCAGGGTGTGCAAACCTTCCCGAAACAACGCCTGATCATCTACCAAAAGAATACGTATCGTCATAGCAGAATAATACCTCAAGAGTTCTAAAATGATGAGGAGATTGGGAGATTGGAGATTGTGAATCTCTCAATCTTCAATCTCTCAATCTCCAATCTCTGCCGCATAGATTAATTATACCCTTTCCTTATATTGGTAAACTGATGGTAAAAGCGCTGCCATTCCCTGGTGTGCTTTTCAGGATAATGGCCCCATCATGTGCCTCTATCAGATCACGAGCAATAGTCAGACCCAGCCCCATGCCTTGCGGAAAGCGCGTCTCACGACTGCTGCGGAAAAGGGGTTCGAAGATTTTCTCATGTTCATCGGGGGCAATGCCCGGTCCCGTATCTTGGATAATGATTTGTACGGTTTGGGTAGTGGCTACGGCCGTAACCGTCACTGTACCACCCGCAGGTGTGTATTTAATGGCATTACTGACCAGGTTGCCAATGGCCTGAGCGATGCGGTCTGGGTCAATATTGAGGATGGGCAGATGGGCGGCAATATCCGTTTGCCAGGTTAACCCTTTTTCTTGCGCGGCCGCCCGCCAGGGCAGCAGCAGCGCGGGCAGCCAATCGTTCAGAGACATTGGCTGGCGGATGAGTTCGCGTGTGCCTAACACTTGTCCTCCCAACTGTGCCAGATCATCCAGCAAAGGCTGCATCTGGTAAATGTGATCCTCAATTCCTTTGAGAAGTTCCTGGCGTAGTTCGGGGTCTTCATCCCCCCCGTCCCGTAAAACATTGATAGCGGCCGCCATAGCCCCCAACGGCCGTCCCAATTCATGCACCAAATTCGCCAACAGCTTACGCCGAGACGTTTCCAATTCACGCAAACGAGCCGCCAGGATATTGACTGCGTAGGCTAATGTTTGTATCTCTTGAGCGCCAGTTTCGGGCACAGGGTCTACCCGTTCATGGTGGGCAATTTCGGAGATGGCTGTTGTTGCGGCCGTAATCGGTTGGGCCATCCGCGCCGCCAGATAAGCGCCAATGGCTGCCCCTACAATCAGTTCCAGTAAGACAGACAGAATGAGCATTTGCCGCAGACGGGTAAACTGCTGCGATGTTTCTGCCAGAGCGCTGTTAACGCGCACATACCCCAGCAGTTGCTCTTCCAAATCTAACACCTCCACCGTCGCCTTGGCAGAATGGGTGAAAAAGGTGTAGGTAACGGCCGTGTCCCTCCCATTCGCCGCAATGACAATCGTATCGCCAACAGCCGGGTCACTGGCCGCCAACACTTGTCCATCTGGCGAAACCAGAACCACATCTCCGGCCACAATTTCACTGACGCGGACAACAAACGTTTGCGCCTGTTCGCCATCCTGCCACACGGCCGAATTTTCAGCCAGTAGCTCGCCAATCAACCCCGCCTGCGCGGCCACATCAGCAGACAAATCATTCAGCAGCAACTGCGTCTCAATGAGATACAACAGCCCCACCGTCGCCAGTGGCACAACCAGCAGTGTGGGCAAAATATGTGTGAAGATAAATCGGCTTCGTAATGATTGCATTTTATTGGGCGACCAGTTTGTAGCCGACGCCGCGGACGGTGATGATGCGTTGGGGGTGTTTGGGGTCTGCTTCTATCTTTTCGCGTAGCCAGCGAATATGAACATAGACGCCTTGCGGTTCGCCCATAAATTCGGCGCCCCAGACACGGTTGAGGATGTTGTCTACGGAAACGACGTTAGGGGAATCGGCCGCAAGCACATTGAGCAATGCAAACTCACGCGGCGGCAAATCGCCTAACACCTTTTCCCCAATGGTGACGGTGTGCGCGGCCGCATCAATAATCATGTCACCGACGGTGTGGGTTTGGGGAGTGGCGGCTGCGGCCGTTTCCTTCCCTGCCCGTCTCAATACTGCCTTGACGTGGGCCAACAGCACATCCATATTAAACGGTTTGGTGATGTAGCCATCAGCCCCCAATTCCAGCCCTAAAATTGTATCCAGTTCGCGCCGCCGGGCGGTGACAAAAATAACTGGCGTATCTACTTCTTGCTGAAAATGACGCAACGCTTCTAAGCCATCCATCCCTGGCAGGCCAATGTCCAGCAATACCAGGTCAGGCTGATTGTGCCGGGCCATGTCTAGAGCGGCTTCGGCCGTTTCGGCCGTACTGGTGTCGTACCCGTTTTGCTCCAACTTGAAGCTAATACTACGCCGCATTAGTGAATCATCGTCTACAACCAAAATGTGTTTTGCCATACGGTCATTTTACCGGATTTTAGGGGTAATGCGTAGCAGACCGAGGACGACAGACCGGGGACGGTAGAATTGTCTCGGTCATCGGTCGTCAGTCATCCGTCTCAACCGTCGCAACCCCATTCACATTAACCCATCCCCGCGCTGCCAAACCGGGAACGCCGATTTGCGCCCAATCACCCCGTTCTTGGAATAAGTTTACTTCCGCGCCGCTGTGTAATTGGAAATCGCTGCCAAACTGTTGGCCGGGGCCAGCATACACATCCGCCGTCTGAGCTACAATGATGGCGTCGGGGGCATCGTTAGCCTGAGAGATACGGCTGCCCAGTGTAAAAGCAGCCAGAGCAAACAGTAGGGCAACTGGGATAAGACTATACTTCAAACCAGTCTTGCGCCGACCGCTGTCCAGTTTACGAATTGCCAAAATCAGTAGTCCCAACATTGTCCATAATGCCAGGGTGATAACGGCCGTTTCATTCAAAGAGATCCATTCTGTCGCCTCAGCTAAAAAGATGGTTATGATTGTGTTTGGCGTCTGGTTAAATTGATCGGCCGTTTGCTGCCGTGCCAGTGTCAGGTTGTGTTGGATGTCGCTATCCCGCGGCGCTAACTGCTCGGCGCGGCGATAGTTCAAAATGGCTGGCCCTACGTCGCCAGATTGGTAATAAGCATTGCCCAGGTTGTAATATAGGTTGGTGTCAGCCACCCCTTGATTGACCAGGTTTTCATAGGCGCGAATGGCTTCGGGATAATGGCCGTTCTCATACAGCGCATTAGCCGCTTGCATCGTGCCCGAATCGGCCAAAATGGTGGGCGCAATAAGAAAGATTGCTGCCAGTAAAGTGATGAGGGTGAGTGTGATTTTTTTCATGATTTATTCCAGAGATTAGAGATTGGAGATTGAGAGATTGGAGATTGGGCGTCAACCAATCTCCTAATCTCCCAATCTCTCAATCTCCCTACAAATATTGCTCCAATTTCCCAATAACATGCTCCGCCTGTTCCAACAATTCTGCCGCCTCTTTCGCTTCCGTTCCGGTGGGGGCGTAACGTCCCATTTCGGCTTGAGCCAGGCAGATTTCTACGTTGGCGATGGTGCGGTTGCTGACGCCCCGTTCTTTTAAGAGATCCGTGCGTCCTTGCCGAGTCATACCACGCACGGCCGTACCTAATTTCTCTTCTAAATAAACCGTCAGGATACGAGCTGTCTCCGCATAAGGATCATTGCTGCTGGCTGTTTGCTTGAGCGCGTTTGTGGCTTTCTTAGCCGCCTGGGAATTGCGTCGTTGTCCAGCGGTAGTGGTCAGATATGATTGCCGTTTCTCATAGCCAATTTGCCCTGCTACCAATCCCACCGGAATGAGCCACAGGAGCCAATACCAGGGTTGGTCTACCAACGGCCGTCCCGCATCTGCCACCGAACTGACTGCTTTAATGTGACGCAGCCCGTTCTCTTGCGGTGGCGTCCCCGGTTGTTCGGGGGTGTAAGAGACGGCCGTGCCGCTGACATTCACCGCTACCGGTTCCGTTGTCAGCGTTTCATACGTTTCCGATTCCGGATCAAAGTAAGCGTACTCAAGACCAGGTAGGGCGATCTGGCCGCCGTTTTTGGGAATCAGTAGCCGTTCATAGCTTTTAGCGCCTCGCAGACGGCCGTTAATCAATTCCGTATACGTGCCGCTGTCATTGTCAAAACCGCGCCAATTCACATCATCCGGCCAGATAGGGTCGCCCATCGTGCCGATATTACCCTGGCCGCTGATTTCCACATTCAGGGTGATCGGTTCGCCAACTTTTGTCTCTTGTTTATCTACGGCCGTATTGAGCGCAAACTTACCCACAGCCCCTTTGAAGGTTAAGGGCGCGCCGGCAGGTAACGGCCGTACATCTAAAATAATCGGCTGCGTTTGCAAGGTTGTGTCTTGGCTCCACAATCCACCCGGAATGACCAGTTTGGTGGGGTCGATGATTACCTCACCGGCCACCGTCGGAAAGAGGATGGAGTCAATTTCAGTCACATGATAGCTACGGCTGGCGGCCGTGACACTGGATTGTCGCTGCTGCGGTTCCACATCATTCCATAAGCCGCTGAAGTCGGGCGGTTGGTAGCTGGGCTGACCGCGCAAGTTCACCGCCTGGTAAAAGCGGAAGGTGTACGTAACCTGTTCTCCCTGATATGGGGATTCATTGTCTACCACCGCTTCCACAAATAAATCTTGCCCATTCAGCGTTGTTGGCGCCGGCGTCGGGTCGTCTGGCTGCCCCAAACTTTGTACCGATTGGGACGGCCCCTGACCTTGTGTCACCTGCACCTGGATAGGTTGTGACGTGAAGGTTTGCCCATTGACATTCAGCGCCACCGGGTCAATTGTCAAAATGCCCGTTTGCGTCGGTTGTAAATGGAATTGATACACTGCCTGGCTGTTCATATTTCCATTGACAATGCTTATTTGGGTAGATTGGCTGCTGCCGACCACATTCAAGCCATTCAGAACGGGTAGTTCCGGCTGGGACTTTGTCCCTTGCACGGTCACGGTCAGCAAAATTGTGTCATCGGTCGTGACGTTGTTCCGGTCTACGGCGGCCGTAATAACATCATTCTGCTGGGCCAACGCTGGCACAACCAGTATTGCTAATGTAAGTATGCTAATAAGTATGATGGTTAGTTTTCTTTTCATGAGTTGCCTCTCTGTAAGAGATAAGAGATTAGATGCAACAGAATCTCCAATCTCTCGTTACCAATCCTGCACTGGCGGCGGGCCGGATACGGCCCAAATTTGCCCTAGTTTTTCTTGTAAAGTTTGAGCGTTACCGGCGATGGCGGCTAGCAACTGTTCAGCCTGTTCTTCGCTTAACTTCTCACCGGGCTGCAAACCGGCCATCGCGCCCTGACCTTCCTCACCATTTTCCTGGCCGGGTTGGGGTTGTTCTCCAGGCTGCCCTTCATTTTGCTCATCTTGCGGCTGCCCATTTTGGCCCGGCTGATCTTCTGGGTTTTGTTGTTCCTCTTCGCCCTGACCTTCCTGACCTTCTTGTTCTTCCTCGCCGGATTGGTCCTGGTTTTCCTGCTCGTTTTGACCTTCTTGATCTTCTTGCTGTTGGTCTTCCTGGTTTTCACCATTCTCACCATCTTGCTTTTCTTGATCTTGTTGTTCTTCACCTTCGCCGTTTTGATCTTGCTGCTGTTCGTCCTGATTTTGTTCCTCGTTTTGTTCTTCTTGCTGCTGTTCTTCTTCTTCTTGCTGCTGTTGGTTCAAAGCCAGTTCCAGGTTGTATTTGGCGTCGGCGTCATCAGGATTGAGGAGGAGGGCCTGGATGTAGGATTGCACGGCCGTTTCCAAATCCTGCGCGTTAAAAAAGTTATTGCCTAAATTGAAGTAGCTGTTTTGGGCTAATTCTTCATCGGCGTACAACAGCGCTTGCTGCATTTGCGCCAAAGCCTGTTCATACTGCTCGGCGCGGTAAAATGCGTTGGCCGCGTTGTAATATGGTTCTGCCAATTCAGGCTGTTCAATCTGTGCGTTTTGGTACCGTTCCAACGCTTCCAGATACGCTTCCTGCGTGTAGGCGTCGTTGCCCTGATTGTTCAATTTAGCGGCCGGGTCTGTGCCGCAAGCGGTTGCCAGCAAAGCCAGCGCCAGCAGAACGATGATGGTCGCGCGTTTTGTGATATTCATTATGCTGCTCCTTTTGTTCGTAAGCCGTGTTCCGTAATCGGTGTTCTGTGTTTTGTGTTCCGTTTACGGAATACGGAATACGATTTACGGTTTACGATCCTGTCCGGTATTAACTCCGCGGCCGCCAGGGCTAGAATGGCTAATAAAAGAAAACCCTGATACCGTTCAATCATGGTGATGTCGCTGCGGCTTTGCAGTTGGGTTTGTTGTAGAGTGTCGATTTCAGCCAGTAGCGCATCCAATTCAGAACCGCCGGCAGTGGCCTGGAAGTAACGGCCGTTGCCCACCTGCGCCAACGCTTGCATCAATCCCTCATCCAACCGGGACATAACCACATTTCCCTGAGCATCCTGCTTGTAGCCCACCACATTGCCCCATTGGTCTGTTTGGGGGACGGGTGTGCCCTCCGCTGTGCCAAAGCCGATTGTGTAAATGATGACGCCTTCTTCTGCGGCCGTTTTGGCGGCCGTCAAAGGATCCGTTTCATGGTCTTCCCCATCTGTCATGATGATGAGAACTTTCTGGCTGTCCAGGTCAGGGTCAAAACCGGCCTGCGCTGTGCGGACAGCGTCGCCGATGACGGTTCCGGGCCGGGAGATGGAGCCGGGATTAGCGCTGTCCAAATAGCTGCGGGCGGTAGCGTAATCACTGGTGAGGGGAAATTGAATAAAGCTGGCTCCAGAAAACAGCACCAGGCCAACTTCGTCCCCATCCAACTTATCCATCAAGTCGTTGATTTCTAACTTGGCCCGATCCAGGCGGGTGGGTTTAATGTCTTCGGCCAGCATAGATTGGCTGACATCCAAAGCGACCATCACTTGCAGCCCTTCTTGTTCAATTTCCCGCTTTTCTGATCCCCACTGCGGCCGTGTCAGAGCGACAACCAGAAAGGCAAAAGCAACCAACCACAAAATGATTTGCCAGCGACGGCCGTGCCAGTTGATGTTGGCGCTCAAACGGTCAATCAAAGTTTGCTCGCCCAGTTTGGCTAGGGCCGCTTTCCGACGGCCGTTGGCCCAGACAAAAAAAGC
>JAAEOP010000322.1 GCA_024223125.1 Chloroflexota bacterium | reverse complement strand
TCGCTCAACGGGGTCGTATATTTGCCGCTTTCGCTCCAGATCGTGCTGCTTATTGTAAATTGATAGAGGGCGCCGGCATTGGCGCCCATATCGTCTTCATAATGGGCGCCGACAACCAGTTTTTGACCGCTCTCGTTAAAAGCGACAGCGTAACCAAAGTGATCGTTGCCTTGTCCATCGCTGGCGGTCAGTTTGGTCGTTTGCGTCCAGGTAATGCCGCTTTTAGTGAAAAGATAAACAGAACCGGAACCACTCCCCTGGTCGTCATCTCCATAGGCGCCAACAGCGATGGTTTGGCTGTAAACAGCCACGCCGTGACCGAAACGATCCTCGGCGGCCAGATTCACGGATTGGAGTATCTGTTCTGTCCAACTGCTGCCGTCAAAGGTATAAACGTAGGCCAGCCCGGCGTTTGTCCCCACCCCATCGGCCAGATAAGCGCCCACAACGGCCGTGTCCCCATTCAGCGCCACCCGCCAGCCAAAGCGATCATCCGCCTGTCCATTACTGGCGGTTAGCTTGGTCGTCTCCTGCCAATTCGTGCCGTCGTAATCGAAGATGTAGGCTGAACCAGACGTCGTGCCATTGTCATCATCCCCATACGCGCCCACCAGCAGCCGGTCCCCATCCAGCTCTACGTCAATGCCGAAACGGTCTTCACCCTGGCCGTCACTGGCTGTTACGGTGGCCGTGTAAACCCAGGCCGCGCCATCAAAAGCGAAGAGGTAAACGGCCCCTACATTGACACTGTTATAGCGGACGCGGCTGGCGCCAATGGCCAGGCGATTGCCATCAAGGGAGACAGCGTGGCCAAACAAGACGGAGTATTTCAGGGCATCGGGCGTATCTTGTTGGTCAAGCCGTTGCAACCAGACCCATTGTCCGGCATTGTTTTGGTAAATGTCTACGTAACCGGGAGCGACGACGATATCACTATCGCCAGAATAGCCGCCCACGACCAGGAATTGGCTGTCCATGTCCAGGGCGTAACCGAAGTAGTCCAGAGATTCGCCCAGAGTGGGCAGGAGGGTGGCGCCGGCCTGCCAGGAGAGGGCGCTGGTAGCCGTGATTTGCATCGTCTCGGTAGCTGTCACCCGGTTGCCCAGTTTGTCGAGTTCGTACTGGTAGTCGGCAACCAGGTTACCCGTGTTGCTATCGGCGTGTATAAGGCGGGTGAGACGGTTGGCTTTGGGGTAAGTCAGTCCGGTGCGGTTGCCCACTCGATCATAGCCGCTGAGAACGTCTGCGTATTCATCCCCATTCACATCGCCGGCCGCACTGACAGCATAACCAAACTCAGCCCCGGCCTGGTTGCTCTCTCCCAGCCAATCTGGATTACTAGCCACAGGATCGATGTCGTAGGTCCGGCGATTCTCTATAACAGCGATTTCACCCTCGTTTACTGGCTGAACATCCCCTTCAATGCCCAGACCAACCAGGCGCAGCCCCCATTCCCAGGTGGATGGGGACTCAAGGCGGGGTTGCAACCGGATACTGCCCGCGGTGAAGGTGGTACGGAAATTGTTGGCCCGGTTTGGCGCCTGGTAAGCTGCCCGAACATTGGTTAGGGATAAATCTTCTTGCCAGGCAATGTGGTACTCTGCCTGGTGAATCTGGGATTGAACGGCTGGCCACCAATCTGTGGGTAAGGATGGTTCGTTGCTTGTGGGGGTGACGGCCGTTGAAGCAAAGAGCGTCTCCCCATTGTCAACAGGCGAAATGTTGTCTGTAGACACAGGGTTGAGGGCGGGTGGGGAAGGTGACGTCGATTTAAGCAGCGGGTGAACCAACGGCGCAGATGCTGGCGGCGTGGCCGAGAGGAATGAGCTAAAACTCAGAACCAGGAGCGTTGTTGTCAATGTGATGATGAAGAGAATGGCAAGTAGTGGCGCTGTTTTCAG
>JAAEOP010000321.1 GCA_024223125.1 Chloroflexota bacterium | reverse complement strand
GGCCAAATAGTTTTTCATACCGTCTATACTATAGCATTGGGAGTTATTCGTACAACCATAAATGTTCCAGCCGATGGCGTCAAAGTGAGGCTTTTTATTATACCGGGCCTGATACTCATCAACCATGGCCCACAGCCATTGATGGCCATGCGGGTCAACCTTACCAGGGTCGAACTGATTGGGTGCGGGTGAAACCAACTTTATCCCTGCCGGAACGGCTGCGTCCTCAATTTGTTTCCAAAGTTCGGCCCCTTGAGCCGGTGGCATATTTGCCTGGTGAGGGTGATTGGGCTCATTAAACCCAATCAACCAGCCGGAAGCCTTGGCATTTTCAATGGCTTGGGGAAGCGACGGCATAGCGCCGGCGCTGGATATTCTTGGCACAAATCGTTCATCAACGCCGTCACATGTCTCATCAGGCTTAGGTTTCCAATTAAGATACCAGGCAGCCTTTAGGGTCTCCACATCGGCACAAGCCGGAGAGGCGATTACATCTAATCCTTTCTTAGGGCTGGCGGGGCCTACTATTGGTGTAGCGGCGGGAGGTTGGGGACTGGGGGTAGGTAAGGGTTCGGGCGTGGCGGTATCAGTGGTTGAGGGTTCGAGAGTAGGCGTATTAGTCGGGGGCAAAGGTTCGGGGGTAGAGGTATCGGTGGGGGATGCTTCAGGAAGAGATATATCATTTGTGGAAACCTCCGAAGTGGGCGTATCGTTGGCGGAAACCTCCAAAACTGGGGTGATGGTGGAGGAAGTTTCCGAGATTGGCGTATCAAGGGGCAACAACTGTCCCTCTGCCGTGGTCGTTGGCGGGTTCTCCAAGATCAAAATTTGCCTGGGGGTTTTGGTGGAGGTAGGCGTACCCTGAAACGTTGTCTGAAAATTATTGGATATACTACACGCTAAAAGTGGCAAAATTAATAAGGGAAGCAGCAAAAACCGGCTCATTTTAGAAAACAAACTCCTATAATTCAAACCTCAAGTACGCTATGCCGGCAGCTTGTCGAAAAAAGACCTCGCGGGTTTCTCATAAGGCCTTTATGAGTAAAGTTACCCTCATTATCAAGCTGATTCATCGGCAAAATCACCTTTAAAAAACCCGCGAGATCTGGACGAATCGACTTCTCCGACAAACTGCTAGAAGGGTTTGTAAATTTGTCCCAACGTTGTTAAGGTATTGTTGTTGTTTATCAATATACAATTATGCTCACCCTGGTAGCTTGAGCTTTTTCGGTTAGAAAACCAGGCATACCGGTCAATCCAGCTTTTTTGGTCAAACCAGGCCGTTATGGCCTTCATCACAGCCCGATCGCTTGCTCCTGAATCAAATGTCAGACAACCACTATACTCAACCACCCAAATGGGAACGTTATACCCTCGATTCTGCGCTTCCTGATGCCGCCGAATTAAAAAGCTTTTCATACTGGTTATATTGTAGCCATAGATGTTCCAGCCGATGGCGTCAAAGTGAGGCTTTTTATTATACCGAGCCTGATATTCAT
>JAAEOP010000320.1 GCA_024223125.1 Chloroflexota bacterium | reverse complement strand
GGTTTGGCTGTGGCAACGGACCAGCGGAGCGCCGGTGCGGATGCTGGCCGGACATACCAGCCCGGTCCTGAGTCTGGCCTTTTCAATTGATGGGGCACTGCTGGCCTCGGGGACGGATAATGGGACAATCTGGTTGTGGCAAGTGGCTGATGGAATTTTAGCAAATAACTTTCAAGGACATGCAGCCAGAGTGACAAGCCTGGCTTTCTCTCTGGACGACAGATTACTGGCCTCCGGTGGGGACGATGCCAGGATACGGTTGTGGACCGTAGAGGATGGTGAGCTGCAGCGGACCCTGACCGGCCATACGGAAGATATTACCAGTATCACCTTTTCGCCAAATGGGCAGATGCTTGCGTCCGGAGCAGCGGACAATACTGTTCATGTGTGGCCGGTGTACGAATGTGCCAATTTGCCGGGGGGTTGTGAAACGCCAACCCATATCCTGACCGGACATTCTGCCCCGGTATCCAGCGTCGCCTTCTCCCCCGACGGTACATTGATGGCCTCCGGCAGTTACGATAAAACCATTAAGATATGGGGTATTAGTGATGGCGCTCTGCTGCGGACTTTAAAAGGGCCCCTGAGCCCTATCTATCGCGTCACCTTCACCCCCGACGGCACTCTAGTTTCAACCAGCGAGGGCGGTACCACCCAATTGTGGTCGCTGGCAGAGAACGGTCTCCTTTCCATTCACTAAAACGTAAATACTCAGCCTCATATCATTTTGAGGAGCTTGCGACGAGAAATCTCCATGCGGTAGGTTGATTATCTAATTGTGATGAGCGTACCCCAACCGTCTGATAAAGATTTCTCGCCATAAATGGCTCGAAATGACATAATCCTTAACTTAACGGCATTGCCCTTGGAGGGAGAGGCTTAAACTTCCCCTCGCGCTGGGGGGATTGAGGGGGGTCGTCCTATTACTGAATTAAATATTTAACGTATCTTTTTAAAAAGTAGCGGGAAACATCCTTCGACAAGCTCAGGGTGCGCATCCTAAGCTTGTCGAAGGGTGTTTAACCCTGGATTATTGAGAAGGTACTATTTAACCTTCATTAGCATTGGAACCACGGGGCTCTAATTCTCTATAAATTCTATTGTATAGCCATTGATAGGGGGTGATATGACAAAGTGTACACATCTTGACCAGATAAAAGAGATCACAGCCAATAGCGAAGGTTGTGCCGATTGCGTTGCCTTGGGCGATGCCTGGGTTCAGCTACGGATGTGCCGGATATGTGG
>JAAEOP010000319.1 GCA_024223125.1 Chloroflexota bacterium | reverse complement strand
CCCATCGTTCTTCCATAAGAAGCACCAATCACACCAGGATAAACAAATGAGCTATAGGCTAAGGTATGTGTATTGGGGAGCCAACTGACCTCTGCAATCGTATAAGTAGCATCTAAATCAGTGCTACCTTCCCGTAACTGTTTAGCCGATACTAATTCATGTGGATTATGCCCATCAGAATTAACTACCCATATAGCATGTTGTTCTGGTACACCTGCTTTATTAGGTGGTAAACGACGTAAAAATCCGATGAGATGACCATCATCGCTCAGGCTCAGACCCATAACATCTCCTGACATAAATATAATTTCATTGCTATTGGTTTCTGTATACCATACCTTAATATGGCCTTCTTCAATATAAAAAATAGACCTAGCTTCTGCTAGAGGATAAGATGTGTCCATTTTTATTGTGGTGTTAGATACTGGAGGCTGTGTGACAATAGCTACAGGGGTTGTGATGTCACTATTGGTTGACCCTACTGTGACCGTCGCCATCAAGTTCTCCACCTCAGCCGAAGGGCTTTTAGGATCGATTGTCAGGTCTGTTTCACCAGCGGTACAGGCACCGACAAGCATTAGGATCCCAAGGTGACTTATTGACACAGCTTCAGGGGCCTGCTGGTTGAACTGAGTGCTGCAGATGTCGCAGAGCAAGATATTCGGTCACCATGTTCATAGCGGTCTTGGTAGGCCAGCGATGCAAACGATATAACCACCGCTGTTTTTCTTCAGCCGCTTCAAGCTTTTCTCTGGCGGTCTGATAGGCGGTTAGAGATACTTCGCCCAAACGTTGACACAACTCAGCCATACTCGAAGCCCGCCACAAAATCTAAAAATGAGCGGTACGGCGCAAAGACGAAGTATCTTTACGCCCCGTGACCCGCCGGTGGCCTCGTCGCAAATCGCTGAAACGAGCTTCCAAGGCAGTGTTACTGGGCGGCAAACCAGGGATATTGTAACAATTGAATAAGTAGGCCTCCCATTTGGTTGACAAACGACGGGTATTGGCCAAGAAAGCCAAGGTGACTGGCCCATTATCAGCCTTCTTTTCCAAAACTGCCACTTTGTCCGCCAGGTCTTGTTTGACTTGTGCCCCTGGGCTTAGCCCGACCTCAGTGGAACAAGTGGGAGCAGGTGTGTCTTGTTGATTTGGCTCTGTTTTGAGCGGAGCAGCCAGCAGTTGGGTGATCTGTTGTAAGTAACTCTGGGCACACCGAACATCATTGGCTAATTCAGCCGTCTCTCGGAGGGCCTGCTGACCTTGCTCCAGCAAGGTGCGCACTATTCCGGTTTCATTTGGGGGTAACTCAGCCTGCAAGACGGTCACCAAACTTTGCAGTTGGTCATAACCAGCCAGCCCTCCCAACTTGGCAGGTTTACGGCTAGTCCGGTGCAAAGCATCCTGGCAGGCCGTCCGAAACTGATATTCCAATTCCGTCAGCCGAACCACTATCTCTTGTTGGCTGCTCTCATCAGCCTTAGTTGCACAGGTCGGAACACACTCAAGCGGTTCCGATACTTTGGCTTCGCTCAGAGCCTGTCCCTGTGCCCGGTTCAAGGCCAGGTTGGTACTTGTCGATGGCATAACTTTTGGACTGTGACCCCTTCGTTGTCCCTGCTTTTCCCCCGCTTTATTGTCTGTCTCCGCTATTGGGCCCACATTCAATTCAAGAGTACGTGCTTTGGGGCCGGCTTTGGCCGTGACCTCGTTGCCCGGCACTGGCGGCAACTTACCAAAATTTTCCACCAGCTTGCTCCGTAGCTGCCGATCCCCTTTATGGATTGGCAATGCGATGTCACCCAAGAAATGGACGTGACACATTTGATTGGGCTTTCCCGGCCAGACGGCCTCCATTGCCGCCCGTTCCGCCTCTTCCCCATCACTCAAGGTAGCTAACACATTCAAATCCAATTCGCCATAGGGTTCCAACCACCCCTGTAAGTGCTCCGTGTCTCGTTTCTCAAACCAGGCTGCAGCTACAGCCTCTCCACTCAACACTTCATACAACACATACATCTGCGGCCCTTTCTTATCTGGTTGCAGTCCATCCATCGCCCAGATCACCCCCCCTTTTTCTTGCTCCGTTTCTTTCAACCTGACCATCTTTTCTTCATTCAATCCGGCCATCAAGGCCAGATATTGCCGATACAAGCGTCCCACATGTCGTTCACTGATTTCTATCCCTAGCTCTGCCAGTTGCCTCTGTATTTCCTTGAATTGTCGCTTTTCCCGCTCGTGTTGCCAGC
Organism: Chloroflexota bacterium; assembly: GCA_024223125.1. The sequence goes on along the minus strand of JAAEOP010000319.1, from coordinate 1,323 downwards.
CGATATAGGCGATCACACTTGTACTGAGCGAAGCCGAAGTATCCAAGCCATAGGTGCCTTGGGGTAAGCTGATTTGTCGGACCTCTTTGACCGCCCGGTATCGTTTCTCTGGCTGCGGACATTCTCCATTCGGACAGTAATAGCCATACGCTCTGACATTCACTGGCCCTTCTTTGATTGTTTGGACGTCTTTGTCGATATACAGGGTTCGGGTTGATTTCAGTTTACTTTCACAATACGGACAGTTTTTTATTTCCGGTTGACACAGTTTCCTTTTGGCTTCCGGATACCGTCGTTTAGGCCGATGCCGAGGATTTGTCTTTTTTTGGCTCTCCATTTCTTCTCTTTCTCCTCCATTATTCAGATGGTCTTTACTATACCATCACTTAGCTGTGTCGAAAAGTCACCCAGGGATCCTGATACGTTGATACGAGTTCGAGTGCATCCTTCTATTTGTAATTCCAAATACTTTCGGGCGATATGGGATTCACAATTTCTGCGTTTTCAAATCGAAACCTCAGCCCATACAACGGCTGGCATTTACAAGATTAACCAACAGCATTTGAGAAGTTTCATTTTACCCCTCCCCCCCCTCGCCGAACAGCAGCGCATCGTGGCCGAAGTCGAGCGGCGGCTGTCGGTGGTGGAAGAGGTCGAGGTCGCGCTCACTGCCAACCTCCACCGCGCCGGGCGGCTGCGGCAGTCCATTTTGAAACAGGCGTTTGAGGGTCGGTTGGTGGCGCAGGATTCGGCGGATGAACCGGCGTCGGTGTTGTTGGCGCGGATACGGGCGGAACGTGCGGCGGTCGAGGAGAAGAAGAAGCGAGGTCGGCAGCTCGAGTTGCCGGGGGGGTAGTCGGGTGGTCTTAATTTGAGGAGGAAACAATGGCTCAGAATTTGACGGCAGATAAGATTCGTAGCTTGGGGTTTGCCTGGCCCAAATATGAGACTGTGGTTGAATATGCTGTGGTCAAGGATGGACAAATAGACATAGCTGCAACCATCGAAAAAGTGGAAGCGAGCCGGGCTTTTTATAAAGGGCAGCTCAACCAGGCTTTTGCCTTTAAATCGCAGCACGGCGCTGATTACAGCGATTTCACCAATCGTCACGAAGAATATTCCCGAAAATATCACCAGCTCGGTCAAATTGTTGCCTATTTGAATGAGATTTTGCGGGCAGCAGAAAAAGGAGTCCAAGACTAAGGCTGAGGCGAAGGGAAAGAAGAAGCGAGGCTGGCAGTTTGAGTTGCCGGGAGATCTGAGGAAATGACAATTCGATATATGTTCAGAAAACCTAAATTTCCAATTATTTGCATCATCAAT
>JAAEOP010000318.1 GCA_024223125.1 Chloroflexota bacterium | reverse complement strand
GTTGGTAAATTCAAACACGCCTCCATTATTAAAAATCCCTCCGCCATTAACAGCCGAACTACTACTGACCGTCGTGTTGGTCATAGAAACAGTACTACTTTCATTATAAACACTACCTCCCAAGTAGCCTGCTGAATTACTACTAACAGTGCTGCCGGTGATGGTTAGAGCGCCGCCACTGAAGTTGTAGATAGCCCCGCCATTGTTGTTAACAGCGTTACCGGCATTGTTGTTGTTGAGGGTACTGCTGATGATGCTCATCGTGCTACTGTTGCGAATCGCACCGCCATCATCAGTAGCACTGTTGCCCCTGATGGTACTGTTAACCATATTGAGCGTACCAAGATTGTAGATAGCTCCCCCATCAGTCGTCGCCGTGTTGCTCAATAAGCTACTATTTGAAAGGGTAATTGTTGCCCCGCTGTCAATCAACAGACCGGCCCCATTGCTGGCGCTCCCTTTAGCAATAGTCAACCCGCTGATGGTAACATTGCTGCCGCTACTGATGCTAACAACCTGCACATCTCCTGTCCCATTCCCGTCAGAATCCCCACTAACGGTGATGTCGGTCGTCCCGCCATCAATCGTTACATCTTTAGCCAGGGTGAGCGTGCTATCGAGCCGAATGGTTTGCCCGGCAATGCCGGCATCAAAGGTGATGGTTTCGCCGGAAAGAGCGTTGTTATAGGCTTCGCGCAGGGTGTTTTGACCAGTGGTGTAGTTACCATCATCCACATCGCCTACTTTATCAACCACCAACCGCCTAACCGAGATTGTGGCCTTACTGCTGTTATCGTCAGGATTTGTCTCTTTGGTGGCTGAGGTAATGGTTACGGTATTGGTAAAGCCGCCCGTATCGCCGCTGATGACCCCCGTAATAGTAATGATCCCACTATCACCGGGAGCAAGATCGGCGACTAGCCAGGTAAAGGATATTGTGCCCGTTTCAGTAATATCAGGACCGCTCTTGCTAAAGCCGACGTTCGCCAACTCGCTTGGAACCGTATCGGTAATGACCACCTCTGTGGCTGTGGACAGGCCGTTATTGCTATAAATGATGGTGTAGGTAATCGTCGTGCCTTGATCAGTAAAGGTTGGCGTAACCGACTTGCTGACCCCTAAATCGGCTTGGGCCTCGACGACCTCAAGCGTTACGGTGTACCTGTTTTTGGCAGCATCCTCGTCGATATCAGCCGTGATGGAAGCCGTGTTGTCGATGCTTCCTATGCCCGTGCTGATGATCCCGGAAATGGTGATAATACCCTTCTCTGCCGGCCCCAGATCGGCCACCTGCCAGGTAAATGAGGGGCTGCCGGTTTGAGTTATGATGGGGCCGCCGCTAATAACGCTCACACTTTTGAGCTCGCTGGGGATAATATCGGTGATGATGACGCCGGTTGTGGTCAGCGCTCCGCCATTGGTAAAGGCGAGGGTGTAAGTTACGGTCTGGTTTTGTCCCGCTAAAATGGAGGCCGGCGTTACCGATTTTACAATTTGCACATCGTAATCAGTGGTAACCACCGCGCTGACTGCCTCAAAGGCATCAATCAGCCCGGCTCCATTAGCTTCCTGCGAGCCGCTACTCATCGCCCTGGCTGTGCTTTCCAGATGGGACTCGGCGTTGGTCTGGGTCAGAGTAACGCCAAATTGGTTGGCCCGCTGTTTCATCAGAGCTGCCACGCCCGCGGCGTGTGGCGCTGAAGCCGAGGTGCCAGAGAAACGATAGCACGTGCCTGGCGGTGTACCGAAGAAGGTGTTGCAGCCTCTATCGGTGGCTGCCACGTCGGGTTTTTGCCGGGTTTCGGGCGAGGCCAGGGCCGCCGCCGGATTGGTGTCGGTAACCGGGCCGTGGGTGTATGTCACCGAGCCGCGTGAGGTGAAGGTTTCGGGCGTGTTGTCGTCATAGTAGGGGGCCGCGGCAATACTCAGGGCTTCCTTTGCCCCGGCGTGGCTCCAAACAGTTGGGCCAACAATGTCGCCGCCATTAGAAACGTTATATTCAACCGTAATTATCCCCGACGAGCGTAGAAAAAGATACTTGAGACGAGGCGTACCGCTGCCGGTGGCCCGATGAATGACAATGTCAAAGCTTTTAGAACTGCCGCTGGTGTTCTGATAGTAGAAATTTTCAGCGGGCCAGGTATTATTTAGATTGGTGCTGGAAGCCACAACCGTATTCGCAATATCAACCAAATAGACATCCATCTTGGTTGAGACACCATACCAGGGATCATTCCATTGAAAAACCAGGTTGATGTAACCATTGTCGGCTAAGGTCAGATTACTTTCAGTGTCGGTGATTGCGACGCCGGGGGCAAAGTCGTGGCAATCGCCGCCCGATAGCGACGGCGACACCGTTGGGCAGGTTGCCGGACGATAGGCCAAAGATTCATAAGAAGCCACATTTTTGTCGTCGATAATGACATTGCTGTTACCTGCCGCGGAAAGATGAATAGCCCCGGCCTGAACCACGTCAGAGATGGCCACCGCTATTGGCCCATCCTGATAAAACGGTTCATAAGGGTATTTGTAATCTTCGACAATGATGTCAGCCCCGGCGATGGCCTGCAGGTCGCGGATATTGTCGGCATAGCCAAACTGGCCAACCCGGGCTGTGGCAAAGGCCAGGTCGGCGCCAGGGGCCAGATCATGAACGATTTGGGCTAAAGCACGCCCTTCATCTGTCCCGGCAACGGTATCGCTCAGCACATTGACCGCAGTCAGCCGGCCACAAGGATTGCCGGCGCCAGGTAAATCGCCGGTTGAGATATCGGTTGTTGCTGTAGTCACCGGCGAACCGGTGTGATTATCATAGGAGTCGGATAAGATACCGACGGTCACGCCTGAGCCATCCAGGCTAAATGTTGTTCTGGCAGTATCGGCTCTTAATTGGCTATCGCCCTCCGAGGTGGTAGCCAGCCCACAATCTGCCTGAGCGTGGGGACGGGCTGCAATCATCGGCTCTAATTTTTCGAGATTGG
>JAAEOP010000317.1 GCA_024223125.1 Chloroflexota bacterium | reverse complement strand
GTTTAGCCATTCAAGGCGACATCGCCATTGTTGGCGCCCAGAAAGGAAATGGAGCTACTTCCAATTCAGGCATCGCTTATATTTATGAACGCAACCAGGGTGGCATGAATCAATGGGGGGAATTATCCTCACTGATTGCTTCTGATGGCAATTCACTTGATGGTTTTGGCGTATCTGCAGCTGTTAGCAATGATACCGCTATTATCGGTGCTGGTCAGGGCGATAGTCATGTAAATGATTCTGGTGTTGCTTATATTTTCGAACGAAATCAAGGCGGCCTGAATAATTGGGGAGAATTGGCTAAATTAACAGCTTCTGACGCATCAGCGCTGGATAGATTTGGCTGGTCGGTAGATATTGATGGGGACACGGCCATTGTCGGAGCCAGATGGCATGATAGTCAAGGAATCAATGCTGGTGCTGCTTATATCTTTGAACGCAACCAGGGCGGTGCTAACAATTGGGGCCAGGTGGCTAAATTGACTGCCTCTAACGCCAGTGCAGGAAATTGGTTTGGCATATCAGTTGCTATTAGCCATGACACTGTTGTTGTCGGCGCTCGTGGGCAAGATACCACTAATTTTGCAGGCGCCGCCTACATTTACGAACGTAATCAGGGTGGCGCTAACAATTGGGGCGAAATCACGATTCTTACAGCCAGCGACGCGGCTCCCAATGACCATTTTGGCACTCATGTGGATATTGATGGCAATGTAGTTGCTATTGGCGGGGTT
>JAAEOP010000316.1 GCA_024223125.1 Chloroflexota bacterium | reverse complement strand
AGCCAAATCCTGCTCATCAAAAAGCAATTGGCGCTGCAAGTTGCTTAACTCGATGAAATCCCGATCAACAATGGTCAAGTGCCCTACCCCGGCCCGAGCCAGGTGATTGGCAATGACCGTGCCGGTCGCGCCGCAGCCAATGATGACCACGCGGGCAGCCAGTAGCTTCTTTTGTCCCTCCTCGGCAATACCGGGGAAAATAGTTTGGCGGAGGTATCGTGAGAGATTAGCTTTCATTTTCGTCCACAATTTCCAGGGGTACCCACTCAAAGCGACGCAGCCCTTCATCGGCCAGCCGCCAGACGTTGGTATTGAACGGCATCCCGTCATGCACCGAAGCGATGAGGTAATAGACCTCTTCCCAGGCACTTTCCATATCGGTCTGTGAGGGGATGGGCGGCCAATCGGGGTGGGAATGGTAGATGCCAATGATATCCAGTTCGGCCTTATCGGCGGCAATTTGGGTTTGGGCAAACTCTTCACCGCTGATGACAAAGCGGTCGGTGCGATCCTGATTCTGATTGGTGGCTCGTTTAACTTGCT
>JAAEOP010000315.1 GCA_024223125.1 Chloroflexota bacterium | reverse complement strand
CTGTTGTTAGCGGAAGGCGGCAACCAATTTCTGATTGATGAAGGCGTGGCTACCTTGACAACCTTATTAAATGCGGATGATCAAGAGCAAGACGGCCGTCTTGCCTGGCAGGTTAATCTTATCTCTATCAAGAACGGCCGTGCCCTTTCCATGAATATAGACGCCACTTCTGGCGAGATATTAGAAGTAAGAACTGTACCGTAATTCTTTAAAGTATGTTTCAAGTGAGGTAAAAAATGAAGCCTAACAATAAAAAACCATTATTCAAATTGCAGCGTGGGCAAAGTCTTGTTGAAGTTGCCCTCTTTTTCCCCATCTTTATCATTATGTTGGCCGGTTTGGTAGAAGTGGCCAATCTGCTGGTGACCCAAAACCGTGTCACCAGCGCCACCCGCGCCAGTACCCGTTTTGCGGCCGACGGCGGTCTGGACGCCGGTATGACAACGGTTGTTCTGAACACTGTTACCCAAACCTTGAACCTGGACAATACCTTATGGGACATCTGGTCAATTCGAGGGCAGGTAGATGCCAATGGCACCGCAATTGACCAGAATACCTGGCAGTTCACCCATATTTACGGCATTTCCAACACAGTCAACGCGATCAAAGTGGATGGAACTCAAATTCAACAGATGGTTCTTGACGAGTTACGTACCGACGAATTTGGTAATATGCCTAGCGGCATTGCCTCCGACCTGCAATTCGTAGGTACCTTTGCCATCCATGATGTAGATTCAATTCTGGGGCTGGACACCATGCCCCAATTTGCCGGATTCACATCCATTGAAGAGCTTACCGTTATGCGGCTGTTAAGCAACAATCAGGTTGTTACCAATGGCTGTGATGGTTTTCCCATTGCCGTGGAGGAAGGTATCCGCTCCGCTACCCCACCGGGAACTGGCACTTACCCTTATCCTCAAGCAAACGAATTTTTTTATCCTCAGCCACCGCCCTCTTATGGAAGTTTCATTTATCACGATCCCGATATACCTTTATTACAGGCCACGGAAGGGGATTTGTTTAGGGTGCAAAATGGCACAGGGTCGGGTGGCTTTGGTTGGCTGGTATGGAATGAGGGCGTAAGTGTCAATGCGAATAGATTGAATGACAGTTTATCGTGGCCTGGAGACGGCAATAATTACACGACGCCAGTTAATGGTGGTCAATCAATACCCGGTTACGTAAGTCCTGCCAATTCTCCTGTCAATCCTCCTCTTGGGTATGTAGAACCAGGCGATCCGACGGATACGGATATGAATATAGGTGATTGGGTTCGTGTCAATACCGGAGCTATTAACTCTAACGGAGTACGAACCACACTAAACGGACATATCGACAATAATCGCGCTTTGCGTCTGATTGTTTATGACCATAATAATAATCAGGGACAGGGCAATAACCTTGATTACAAAATTAGCGGGTTTGCGATCTTCCGCCTCAAGGGGTATGACCTTTCCAGCAATAACTCCTGGATTTTGGCTGAATTTGTAAATTGGGATAATTCCTGTGGTCAGGTAGCTGCCACGCCTTAAGCAGGTAAGACCCTAAGGGTTTTATTGGTAATCATGTGAAAATACCACAGGTGCAAACCCTTAGGGTCTGTATAG
>JAAEOP010000314.1 GCA_024223125.1 Chloroflexota bacterium | reverse complement strand
CACTAGATAAAGAGTTATATCGTCAAGCATATCAACAATATGACCAATGGAATAAGGCCAGAGCAGACGATCGTATTCGTAATGCCGGTCAATTATCTCCGACAGAAGCTTGGCGTAGATACGTGGAACTGGTCGAATTTTGTTGGCGTCTTTATCCCCAGCAAAGTCGGCAACAACGTGAGCAAAGGCTGGCTGATTGGGACCGCTACTACAATTGTATTCGACGCTTGGAAGCTTGGAGAAAGAAGCATGGAAAAACAGCTTGAAGCCTCACTACAGACCGCCATTTCATTCCTGGAAGCCGGTAATTATCGGTATGCGATCATTGGCGGTATTGCTCTATCGCAGAGTAAATCTAAATAAGAGATTGGTGACTCTTAACCATGACAACAGACGGTTATTACCGCTATCCCACTATTCACAAAAACAATGTTGTATTCGTCGGCGAGGATGATTTATGGTTGGTTTCGGCCAGGGGTGGCGTGGCTCGACGCCTGACAGCCAACCTGGGCATGACTTCCCACCCGGCGTTTTCTCCTGACGGCAAACACCTGGCTTTTATT
>JAAEOP010000313.1 GCA_024223125.1 Chloroflexota bacterium | reverse complement strand
CAATTGTTTATGGAATGCCGCCGCACCAACGGCCGTTTGCCACCTTCCCCGTCGCCCTCCAAGCGATCATCATCAATCCCCAGGAAGAAATATTGCTGTTGGCTTCGCCCACCAGAGAGCCATCTGGTTGGCAACTGATTAGCGGCGGTATGGAAGCGGAGGAGACGATTTTAGCGGGCACATTGCGAGAAGTGGGGGAAGAAGTGGGAGATGGGGTTCGGGTACGGCCGTTGGGCATTGTCCACACCCACACCTTTACCTACGACGCCAACATCAGCCATATGATCTCCGTGTACTATTTAATGGCTTACGAGGGCGGCGAGATTATCCCCGGAGACGATATGGCCGGCAGCGATTGGCGCTGGTGGTCGGTAGACACCCTCCTTGCCAGCGGTGAACCAGTTCACCCCTCCACCAACTACCCCTGGCTGCTACATCGCGCTGTCGAATTGTACCGTTTGTGGCATAATCACCCCGATGATGAAATCGAACTGCAAATATCTTTAACATAAACCGTATTTCATATATTTCTAGCACCCTTGTTCGATAACAGCTACTATTATTCGTATGAGAAATTCACAAGAAAAGTCTGACTTACCAGGCGATGATTGGATAGAAAGCATCATCGAGAAATCGCAAGATTTGATTATAAGTCAGACTGAACAAGAAGCGATTTCCAAACTTATCGAAATCATTTACAGTGATGCAATAGCCAGTTCTGACAGACGTTTAGCTCTTGCCGCTGCTTTTGATCTTCTAGCAACTGCTGAATATTATCGCAGTGTGGGTCATGTTGGTTGGGTTTACTGTCCCGCCGATAATTCTCCACTGTTGCTCTATCCCTATACCAATGTTTGCCCTCGTTGTGTCCTCAAAAACGAATTTGTCTTTCACAAAGCAAACAAACCAAAATCAGGTGTGATCGGGGCTAGAACATCCCGTTTACTGGCTGCATTTCTCCAGGCATTATTCATCAAAAACAATCATTCTGTCGAAGTTAGAAAGGGTGTGGAACCTGTTGATCTTGTGATATTAGATCAGACGCAAACACCCATTGCAGTCATGTTCGCAGAAATAAAAGCCGCCCCATTGATGACTTTGCCACTAGCCACACCATCCCAATTGTTTGCAGAAGATGAAGATGGCCTGGTAGTTGACGTTGGACATCGTGTCACCGACCATTCAGCGCTTTACGGGTCAAAATTGAGGTTACTACTTCCAAATACCTCGAATGAAAACAAAAATTGGGAACTTGTGCCCTTTGGAAGCAAGAAAAACGTTCGTGATGAGTTATGGGCATATCGCAGTTTGCTTGATTTATTGAACTCCAACCCTATGTTCATGACCAGATATATTTCGTTTTGGCGATCAGCGCTTGCAAGTTATGAACAAAAATCACAATCGGATATCTTCTGGTTGACAAATGCTTGTGGACAACCATCGTCACGCCCGACAGATTGGCCTCGACGAAGCAGCGCCTCTGGCTATGAGTCAATATCGGATAGCAAGACAAGTGTCGGCATGGATCGAACTGACGATTTGAAGAAAGCAACTTACCAGACGCTTAAAATTGGCGCTGAAGGGAACCCTTCGTCTCAATACCATTATCGGGTGGGTATCATCTCTAACATTCATGCTGTTCGTCACTATGAGGATTATTTGACAGCAATACAAGACATTGTATGGACTCGTCATGAAGATATGTTTGCCAGGAGAGCTATTGATCTGCCACCTGAAACGCCTCTATTTAACTTGTTTGATGGTATTGTGGCTCTGACAGAGGCAAGAACACGGGATGAATGGGTTAGCGAAATATTTGATTTTTAGGGGAAATAATGAAGCCTGTCTTTAATCATAAGCCACGAAAAGTAGGAGTTGATGTACAGCGTCGCATTAATGCGCTCAAGATTGGGCAAAAAATGCAGGACTTACCAGAGGAACTGTGGCATGATAGTTTTAGGTACTATGTAAAAGAAGACCCTGATCGCAAAGGCGGGCCGAACTTGCGTCTTATACGCCTTGATCCCTCGAAACCATCTTTAACTGTTACAGGGTACATATTTAATAAGTTCGTTCACCCTTATGAGGATCGTTTTGTTACGCCAAGAGAAGCAGCACGGCTGCAAGGTTTTCCAGATGAATTGGAATTTAAGGGGACACTTACAAGTGTTCAACGACAGGTCGGTGATGCGGTTCCAGTCCAACTTGGCCGGGCTGTGTTTGAGTCTTTAATGGAAGCGTTGGTGGAAGCACAACCAGGAAAAATGCAGTTTTCGGCGTTGAGTTTGTTTAGTGGTGCCGGGGGATTTGATATTGCGGCCGACCAAGTCAGTCATCATTCAGGTGCAATCCTTCATCCATTTGCATGTGTAGAAATTGGGAAAGACCGTTGCGATACCTTGAAAGGGTACTTTGGAAATAGAGCAAAAATCTTTCAGACGAATATCCGCGACATCATTTCAGAAGAGCTTCTTCAAACTTGTGGCGTTGCCAGAGAACAAGTAGATGTTGTGTATGGCGGGCCGCCTTGCCAATCTTTCAGTCAGGCTGGAAAACAAAAAGGAACCCGCGATCCTCGTGGCGACCTGATATTTGAGTTCATCCGCATTGTTTCAGAAATATGCCCGCCATTTTTCATTATGGAAAATGTATCCAATCTCAAAGGGATTGACAGCGGCAGACTTTTGCAACAAATTGCGGCCGAAATGGAATTAATAGGGTATTCAGTTCAATATCGAGTACTCACAGCTACAAATTATGGCAGCCCACAACGTAGACGCCGGCTCATTTTTGTAGGTACGCGGCATGATATTCCTGTAAAAGCGCAACTTCCAGAACCCACCCACGGCAATGTCCGCTCACTATTTCCACTTCAGCCCGTTACTACTGTGGAAGAAGCATTTGCAGGATTACCTTCTCCAAATTACGAACCAATAAAAGTACCGCCTGGTAAAGTACGAAGCTAACGCAACACACACCTTAACATCTTACTGCACACTAAAAACTGATAACTGATAACCGATTACAAAAATGACTCCCAAGCGCCTGGAATTACCTACCCCTTTTGCCGTTGGCTCGGTGAATGCTTACCTGTTCAGTGAACCGGAACCTGTGTTGGTGGATACAGGTGTGGATTCTGATGAAAGTTGGGCGGCTTTGGAAGCGGGGTTGATGGAACATAATTTGTCTATGGCTGATTTGCAGCGGGTAATTATTACGCACGCTCATGTAGACCATATGGGTGCGGCCGCTCGCATCATCGCTAACAGTCAGGCCCAAATCTGGATTGCTGATTTGGGTTATGATTGGTTGATAGAACCGAAACGGAAGTGGGAAGCGCGCATTGCTTATTACCGTAACTCTTTTTTAGCGCAATGTGGAATGTCGCCAGAAACACAGCAAATGGTGTTGGCCTATATGAACTTCGCGGCCGAAAGTTCCACCCCCGTCGCCCCAGAGCGTGTGACCACATTCAATGTGGGCGATCAAATATCGTTGGGCGGGTTGGATTGGGAAGCGCTGCATATGCCCGGCCATGCCAGCCACCAAACTTGCTTTTACCAACCCGACACACGCCAGTTCATCTCGGCCGATATGCTGCTGCACAAGACCCCCACTCCTATTGTCGAAGCGCCGCCAGATGGAAAAACAAGACGGCCGTCCCTACCCACCTATCTCCAATCATTAACCCGTATTGAGGGGTTGGCTTTGGAGAATGTGTATCCAGGACACGGCCGTGTCATCACTGCCCCCTACCCCCTCATCCAAAAACAGCGCCAGCGCATCCACAAACGCAAAAATGAAACGCTGGCGCTGATACAACAAGGCCATCAGACCGTACACGAACTGGTCAACATCCTCTACAGCCATTATCCCGAACAAGCTCGCTTTGCCGGGTTGTGGATGCTTGTTGGCTACCTGGATTTACTCAAAGCTGAAAACGCTATTGAAGAACAAGAGATTGATGGTGTGTGGCATTATTATAAAAAGGAGATTGGAGATTAGAGATTGGAAATTGGCGCTCTAATCTCCAATCCCCAATCTCCAAAAAAATGATCAACATACTCAAAAACCTCACCATTCCCCAACTGAAACAACTTCCCCGTGTCTATGAAGCCGCCATCACGGCCGATTATCTGGACCGAATGGGGCATATGAATGTACGCTATTATTTACACATTTTTGACGATGCCACCTGGGATCTGTTTGCTAAGTTTGGTATGGACCGCGATTATTACACCAACAGCGGCAACGGCTCTTTTGCCTTACAACAGTTCATCGTTTACGCGGCCGAAGTCCATGCCGGAGAAACAGTCGGTATTCGCTCACGGATTATCGGCCGCAGTGAAAAGCGCATCCATTTTATGCACTTTATGATCAATGAAAGCACCAACCGGCTGGCTGCCTCTATGGAAATATTAGGTTCCCACGCCGACTTGACCCTCCGGCGTACCTCGCCGTATCCACCAGAAATTGCTAGCCGTTTAGATATGGTTATTGCTGAATACAATCAACTCAGTTGGGATGCGCCTGTTTGTGGCGCAATTAACCTGTAAGATGAAGAGGTTCCACCTTTGCCAAAGGTGGAACCTCTCTGTAAAAAGGAAAAATTATGAACGGCTCAATGATGGATTACCAACTCACCATAGATCGCATTTTGGAACATGCCAACCGGATGTATGCCCATAAACGCATTACCACCATGCAGCCAGACGGCTCATTGCACCGTTATACTTACGCTGATATGTATAAGCGAGTCAAACGGCTGGCTAAAGCATTGGGCAGGCTGGGGGTACAGCCTGGCGAACGGGTAGGTACATTTGCCTGGAATAATTTCCAACATTTAGAACTGTATTATGCCATCCCCGGCGCGGGATCTGTGTGCCACACGCTAAATATCCGCCTATTCCCAGAGCAGTTGGCTTACATCGTCAACCATGCTGAAGATAAGGTTGTGTTCATCGAGGGATCGCTGCTGCCTTTGTATGAGCGGATAGCCGACCAGATTGACTGTGTGGAATATTACATCCTCTTTAACGCCCCGCGTGATGTGCAGACGAACCTGCCTAATGTCCTGTTTTATGAAGACCTCATTGACAGTTCGGACGATGATTTTGCCTGGCTGAGTACGGATGAATGGACGGCCGCCGGTTTATGTTACACCAGCGGTACGACGGGCAATCCGAAAGGGGCGCTGTACTCTCATCGTTCCACTTATTTGCACGCCCTGGGAGCCAGCCAGGCCAATGCGCTGGGGGTACAAGAAACAGATGTGGCGCTGCCGGTCGTGCCCCAATTTCATGCGATGGCCTGGGGGCTGCCCTATGCCTGCCCGGCTTCGGGGGCCGAGATGGTCATGCCTGGTTTACATTTGAAAGGGGAACCGCTAGCCCGGCTACTTGAAGAGGAACGGGTAACAATTGCCGCCGGCGTACCCACCATCTGGACCGGCCTGTACCATGAGTTAAAAGCCAATCCACGCGATATTTCTTCTGTTCGGGCGTTGGTTGTGGGCGGTTCAGCCATGCCGCGAGCGTTGACCAAAGCGTATGAAAGCGAATTAGGCGTCAATGTCGTTCATGCGTGGGGAATGACAGAAATGTCTCCGTTGGGCACGATATGTAATTTAGGCAGCCAACACGCCGATTTATCTGACGAGGAGAAATGGGACATCAAGGCCACCCAAGGGTATCCGATCTGTGGCGTGGAACTGCGAATTGTGGATGAAGTGGGGGCTGAACTGCCCTGGGACGGCCGTCAGATGGGTGAACTGCAAGTACGTGGCCCGTGGGTCATCAGCCAATATTTTAAGCGGGATGTGGATGACAGTAACCTGACGGCCGACGGCTGGTTCCGTACTGGTGATGTGGTTACAATGAGTCCAGATGGCTATATGAACATCACTGACCGCACCAAAGATTTGGTGAAGTCAGGCGGCGAATGGATCAGCACAGTGGAATTGGAGAATGCAATTATGGCTCATCCACAGGTGTTGGAAGCGGCCGTTATCGCTATTCCAGATGAACAATGGTCAGAACGGCCGTTGGCGGCCGCCGTCCCCACTCCAGACGGCGAACAACTAACCGGGAAACAGGTGCAAGAATTCCTACAAGACAAAGTCGCCAAATGGTGGATTCCTGAAAAGATCATCTTCGTAGATGAAATCCCCAAAACTAGCGTGGGCAAATTTGATAAGAAAGTTCTGCGCGGGCAGTATGCGGATGGGGAGCTTGGTTAGCTTTTAGACGGTGGACGGTGGACGGTCGACAGTTGTAAAACGGTGAAATAAAATTATGAATGAAGCACGAGAGGAGGAACTCAAATTTCAATATTATGTGGCATCCTTTTTCTGCTTCAATGCATGTGCATTATGGCATCATATGGGTGAGGAAGGTCTCTTAATCTACACAGGTAAACTGACTGATGAGACTCCATCTCCAGATTATTTGGCGAGCATTATATCTGAATTGGCCTTCGATAGTATAGTAAGATTCCCGTCTCAGAAGTTTGAAGGGCGAAAACGAGCCATTCAAGAGAAATTCGGTGAATTGGCTTATGAATGGTTGTTTCGACTTGAGTCCGAGGCAAAATTATGGGTCGAAGATCATATATGCGATAGATTTCTCTTCAATGTTACATACCTTTATTTTGCATTTTTAGCCCAGGTTACCCGACAATTATATAATGTGTTAAGCGAAATTACCTCTCAGCTAAAAACCATTGAAGTTCACCGAGCAACACACATGAAACTATTGGAAACAGCAGATAAGATAGATAGTGATCTAGCCTTTGTGGAAAGCGAACTGGACATTGAAAAGGAAATGGTTAATTTATTAAATCATAGAAGAATTCAGTTCTCAGATGAACTTGCCACGGTATGGCGGCAATCATTTGATCTTGCCTTGGCTTGCTAGTGAGTAACACTGGGAAAATGAAGTAATAGACTCGAGATACATAATATGACCGGACCTCTCACATCCCTAAAAATTCTTGATTTCAGCGGCCTGCTGCCGGGGCCGTTTGGCTCCATGATGCTGGCCGACCTGGGGGCGGATGTGCTGCGCGTGGAAGCGCCCCATCACCCCGATATGGTACGTTTTATCCCCCCCCAAGATGGTGACGCTTCCGCCTGGCACCGGCTGTTGAACCGCAACAAACGCTCGTTAGCCCTGGATTTGAAAAAGTCAGAGGCTGTGGATTTAGTGAAGCAGTTGGTGGCTAACGGCCGTTACGACATCATCCTGGAACAATTTCGGCCCGGCGTCATGGACAGACTTGGCATTGGCTATGAAACATTGAAAGCGATCAACCCGGCTCTGATTTATTGCGCCCTGACAGGCTACGGACAAACTGGCCCGTACCGTAACCGTGCTGGACATGACAACAATTACCTGGCTCTATCCGGCGTCATGAGTCACAGCGGCCGTGCGGACAATGGGCCACCGCCTTTGGGCGTACAGATCGCTGACATCGGCGGGGCAATGGGGGCGGTGATGGGCATTTTAATGGCCGTTATCCATCGCCAACAAATTGGAGAAGGCCAGTTTGTAGACATCAGTATGTTGGATATGAGTATTGCCTGGCACGCCCACGCCGTCAGCCAATATCTGGTGGGTGGTGAAGCGCCAGAGCGGGAAAGCTGGCAATTAAACGGGAGCGGGTATTATGATTATTATGAAACAAAAGACGGCCGTTATATCTCCATAGGTAGTCTGGAACCCAAATTCTGGCAGGGTTTTTGCCAGACCATTGAACGGCCAGACCTCATTCCGCATGGCCTGGACCAATCGCCGCAAAATCAGAAGGCGTTAAAGGCGGAAATTCGCAATGTAATAAGTGGGAAAGATTTGGCGGAGTGGGCGGCCGTGTTCGCCAATTACGATGTCTGTGTGGAGCCAGTACTCACCATCCCTGAAATGATCGTCCATCCCCAAACCCAGGCGCGGCAGATGATTGTGGACGTGCCCAAATCAGATGGCACAATCCAAAAGCAGGTCGGCAGCCCCTTTAAGTTTTCCCAAACCGAGGCTGAATATCGTCAGGTAGGCGGGGGATTGGGGGAGGACACGACGGCCGTACTCCAAGAACTTGGCTACACAAACGAGGAAATTTCCACTCTGCAAAATAGTGGCGTTTTCGGTTAAAGAGGATTCATTATGTACGTAGTTAGAAAAGGTGAGCAGAAATGATGTCAAAACAACCAAAGACCATTTTGCTGGCGAATGGGTCGGTGCCGGTTTGTCCCAAAGATGGATTTCCGTTGATATTGATTGACGGAAGCCTGCAATGCACATTTGAAAGTTTGGACAACCGTATCGGCGGCCGCTCCATTGTAGACATGGTACGGCACAAAGAGATTATTTACTTCGTCTTTGACAATGATTATAAACTGCCCTTACTTTGTGGTTGCTGCGATGGCCCTCTTCATTTCGATGATTTGGCTCAAGAACGGAATCATATAGTGGGAAAGCATCTGCAAGAGATGTGGATCGAACACCAACATATGGAGGATGGGCAAGCATATCATGAGCTAGGATTGGGGTTTGTGGTAGAAGGCGACAAACGAGGGGAATCGGTTACTGTCTCTTTTGCGGCCGTTGCCCAAATAAAACCGCCAAGGAAGGTCTCAGCGCCCGCCTCGTGGAAGCGTACCCGTAGAAAGAAATCCAAGAAAAAGCGTCGCCGGAAATAACGCAAAAAAGATTGGAAATTGAGACGAAAAAATGTAACATCTCAATATTTCGGGGTAAAAAAGTTGCCAACTACGGAAGAAGGAAACCAAAAGGTGCAAAAAATAGACCTGCGAACCTGGTTCCAAACTTTACGCCGGTCAAATTGGGGCGTCGCTTTGCTGGCGGGGTTGCTGACGACCGTTTTATTTGCAGTGACGTTACAGACTCACATTAACGGAGGCAATCATCCCTATGTAACCGATGTTGGCGAACTTCAAAATGCTTTGCCGCGCTGGGGCACGATTCATTTTAACGGCTACCCATTTTATTCCATTACTGGTTCCCTATTGGTGACACTATTCAGGCTGATTGGTATTCAGCCGGCCATGGGCGCTTCACTTGTTTCTCTGATCTGGGGTTCGTTAACGGCCGTGTTCATCACCCTGCTGGCATTGGAACTGGGGGCAAAACGGTGGGCTGCATTGACAGGCACTGTAGCTTTTGCTGTCTCCACATCCATGTGGATAGATTCGTCATTAGCTGAAGTCCACAGCATGACAATGATGTTTATTGCCGCAATCCTCACCTTCGCTGTGCGCTTTGACCGTACAGGTAATCGCCGCGACCTGCTATGGTTGGCGTTTGCAGCCAGCCAGGGCGTTTTCCACAGTCGGGCTGTCATTGGCATTATTCCGGCCGTTGCCCTGTTCATTATCCCCCGTTGGCGCTTCATTTTAGGCAACATCATTCTGATCCTGGTGATTAGCCTCATCGCTCCGCTGCTTTATTTGTACCTGCCCCTAAGAGAATGGATGGGCGCTGATTGGACTTTTGGCAACACCAGTACCATGGCCGGTTTCACACGCATGTTTTTGAACGCCAAAGCCGGCCGTTTTGTCAGCACATCAGTAGAGACTACCGATTGGAGCGAACGCATCCGTATTACTTTGTCTGTTCTGAACGATGACCT
The DNA here is from genome assembly GCA_024223125.1 of Chloroflexota bacterium. The sequence goes on along the minus strand of JAAEOP010000313.1, from coordinate 40,406 downwards.
GCCATTGGCCTTGCTGGCAATCAGCTCGTTGGGGTTTTTTACCATACGTCGGCCGCGACCTACTTATTGGCGTTATACGGCCGCCTTACTGCTGGCAGTTATCCCGTATATGATCATACCGGCCATTATTTATGGCGGCTTCGTAGGCGATGCGATTCTGGCGGCCAAGGTACCCGCTTCCATGTTTGCCGGTCTTGGCCTGTCCCTGCTCCTAAGCTACCTTTATAAGTGGCGCGCGGCCGTTGGGTATGGCGCATTAGCAGTAGTAGTGGCCGCGATTGGTTACATTGCATACCGAAATTACCCTAAAGTTATGTCAATCACCCAAGATCGCGGTGTCGAGGAGATCATCGCTATTGTGGATCAGGCGGCCGACCCAGCGCAACCAACTGTATTGATGATGTTATGGGGACATGATTATTGGGGAACCGCCTACGCCCAAAAATATCGCGGTCAATTACAAGATGTCACGTTAGTTGACCACAACGCAGATTTGCATGAATTTGTGACTGAAGGGTATCGGCTGCTCACCCCTGGCAAAACCTTTTTTCTTTGGCCGGTAGAAAGATGGGAGGAAAAGCTCGGTCCTGTTTACCTGGACTCCTATGCTCCCGGTTTGGTTGAAATTCTCACAGCCCCGCATACAGCCAGTTTGGCGGCAGACGCCTTTTCTGTAAATTCCGATCTTGCCATTCAGTCAGCGGCGATACAACCAGAAAACGAAGGACAGAGCTATCTGCTACAAGTTAACTGGTACGCAAAAACAAATCCGGAACGAGACTATCACCTGGCCATCCATTTACTGGCAAACAATCCACCTACCAGTCCCGATGATATGATCAGTCAGGCCGATGAGAGTAACCCGATTGAAGGTTGGTATCCAACAAGCCAGTGGGTAGAAAATCAATTAATTCAAGGCGCCTACCGCCTGCCTGTAGTGGACGGCAAACAACCTGTCGCCATCCGTATTACGGCCTATTATCAGGATGACGATGGTCAGTTTGTCAACGGTAATTGGTTCATAATTCCCCTTCCCCTTGAATAGCCCCCCTTCTTTGTGTGGTAACGGCCGCAAAAAAACGGGCTGGCTTATCAGAACCAACCCGCTCCACATAAAGTATTTCTCTTACTCCTTCAAGAAATTACGCAAAACGGTGTGCAGAATACCCCCGTTGCGATAATAATCTACTTCTACTGGCGTATCAATGCGGCAGGTTGTTTCAAACGTGATTTCCATGCCGTTCGGCTTGACTGCTTTCACGGTGATGTCTTGCAGCGGCTTCACCTCATCCGTCAGATTCACCGTGCTGAATGTTTCCGATCCATCCAGGCCAAGCGTTACGGCCGTCTCTCCATCTTTATATTGCAGCGGCAACACCCCCATACCAATGAGATTGCTGCGGTGGATGCGCTCATAATTTTCGGCAATCACCAGTTGAATACCCAGCAGCAAAGCCCCTTTTGCCGCCCAGTCACGGGAGCTACCCATGCCATAATCTTTACCGGCTAACACCACCAGCGGAGTACCGTCCTCTTTATATTTCAACGAGGCATCAAACATGCTCATCTGCTCGTCGGTGGGCAGGTAGGTTGTCCAGCCGCCTTCCGTGCCTGGGGCCATTTGGTTACGCAGGCGCACGTTGGCAAATGTGCCCCGCGTCATCACCTGGTCATTACCCCGCCGCGAGCCGTAGCTGTTGAAATAGGATGGTTCCACATCACGTTCCAACAAATACAAACCGGCCGGACTACTGCGGGAAATGGCGCCGGCCGGGGAGATATGGTCGGTGGTGATGGAATCCCCAACTTTCACCATGACACGCCCATTTTCAATATTACTGATGGGTTCAATCTTCGGTGTCAATTGGGTAAAGAAGGGGGGTTCTTGAATGTAAGTTGAATCGGGATTCCACGCAAACAATTCACCACCGGAAACGGGGATGGCGTTCCACTCCTCGTTGCCAGCGTACACATTGCCATACTGTTCACGGAACATGTCGGCCGTCATCGTCTGCACCACTGTATCAGCCACTTCTTGACTGGTAGGCCAGATATCTTTCAGGTAAACGGGGCGCCCATTTTTACCTACACCGATGGGATCATGGGTCAGGTCAATGTCTGTGGTTCCGGCCAGGGCATAAGCTACCACCAATGGCGGGGAAGCCAGGTAGTTTGTCTTGGTCAATGAGTGTACGCGCCCTTCAAAGTTTCGATTGCCGCTGAGGACAGACGAAACAACCAGGTCGCCTTCAGTAATGGCATTGGCTACTGGTTCCGGCAGCGGACCAGAGTTGCCGATGCAGGTAGTACAACCAAAACCGACGATGTGGAAACCAAGTTTTTCCAGATAGGGCATGACGCCCGCTTTTTTGAGATAATCTTCCACCACGCGCGAACCGGGCGCTAGACTGGTTTTGACATAGGAGGGCGCTGTCAATCCGGCTTCTACCGCTTTTTTAGCCAGCAGCCCCGCGCCCAACATCACATACGGGTTGGAGGTGTTGGTGCAAGAGGTAATGGCGGCGATGACCACGGCTCCATGACCAATTTCTGTTTCGCGGCCGTTTTTGACAACGGCCGTGCGCCCCAAATCCGCTTCCTGTAACCCAATTCCCTGGGGGCCAACCGGGGCTAACAGCGTCTTTTTATATTGCTCTTTCATGTCGGATAGGGTGATGCGGTCTTGCGGCCGTTTTGGCCCGGCTAGACTGGGCTGTACACTTCCCAAATCCAATTCCACCACGTCCGTAAAGTCCGGGTCGGGCATATCGTCGCTGCGGAACAACCCCTGTGCTTTTGTGTATTTTTCTACCAGATCAACCAGTTCATCCGGCCGTCCGGTCTTCCGCATATAATTCAATGTTTCCTCATCCACCGGGAAGAAGCCCACTGTGGCCCCATATTCCGGGCACATATTGGCGATGGTGGCCCGGTCGGCCAATGTCATGCTGCCCAGACCAGGGCCAAAAAATTCCACAAATTTACCTACTACCCCTTTCTGGCGCAGCAGTTGGGTCACAACCAGCACCAGGTCTGTGGCCGTTGTACCTTCCGGCATTTGCCCAGTCAGGCGCACACCAATCACTTCGGGAGTGAGCATATAAATCGGCTGACCCAGCATAACCGCTTCGGCTTCAATGCCGCCCACGCCCCAGGCTAAAACACCCAGCCCGTCAATCATTGTGGTGTGCGAATCGGTTCCTACAAGGCTGTCCGGGAAGGCAATGGTGTCACCGTTTTCCTCTTTGTTCATGACCACTTTGCCCAAATATTCCAGGTTGACCTGATGCACAATGCCGGTGGCGGGAGGCACAACGGTAAAGTTTTCAAATGCTTTTTGGCCCCATTTGAGGAATTCATACCGCTCCCGATTACGCACAAATTCTTTTTCTACATTGATGAAGATGGCGGCCGCCGAACCAAAGGCGTCTACCTGCACAGAATGATCAATGACCAGATCAACAGGCACATGCGGGTTTATTTTCTTGGGATCGCCGCCCAAACGGGCCATAGCTGAACGCAGAGCCGCCAAATCTACCACGGCCGGAACGCCGGTAAAGTCTTGCAAAATAACACGGCCGGGCATGAAAGGCAGTTCATCTGCGGCCGGTTTTTTTGCATTGTAAGCGGCCAGATTCTTTACATCTTCCTGGGTAACGATGTAATCATCACAGTTTCGCAGCAAGGATTCTAACAAGACTTTGATGGAAAAGGGCAGCCGATCAATGTTGCCGTAGGGTGAAAGTTTGTCTAAACAATAGTAAGTAACATTAGCACCTTCCAGTTGGGCGCGAGCGTCAAAATAATCATTGGATTTGCTCATTGGACATTACTCCTCTTTGAGTGTGAGATTATGAAGATGTATGAAATAGGTTGATTCATACGGAATTGATGCTGCTTAAATACAAGGGTATTATAGCGGAAATAGGAGGGGGGCAAACGGCCGTTTGTCCAGGAAATTCAGCGGTTGATATTGAGAAGCGACGTTCCTATCCAATAATGTCAGATGTGGATTGGAAATCTACATCAAAAGACTACTCGGTTGGAGGACGAACAGGGGGATCGCGGGGGTCGCACTCTGGCGTATTGGCTGCATCGGGCATGTCTACCAAAATAGGTGTGGGGTCTACGCGGGAATTGAATTGGGAGACTTCTACATCTTCGTGGATGAGACCGGCCCAAACTGGCTGGGGGTTGCGCTCTCCAAAAACATTGGTCAGGCGGATGCCGCCCGTCACCACTGCCCGCTTGCCAGGCATGAGGTAATAGCGGCCGTCAATCTCTTCCAGATCATCCAAACTACCTACAGCCCAGCGGTAAGGGTAATTGGTAATCTCGTTCTCATAGCCGATGCCCAAACGGAAGGCTCCCGACTCGGTGAACCAGCCCAGCGTATTGTAGTTCCAGTCAGAATCATATTCGGTACCGGGCGGGGGGCCACTGGTGCGGATAGGGGTTGTGCCGTAGTTTTCTACGGTGACGGTGAAATGGAGGGTGTTGCAGAGGGGGACGGCCGTCGCTTCCCAACGCACTGTATCTCCTGTGGGCGGAGGGTAGATTTTGGCACGGGGCACACCGCCGTAGGCAATGGTTAATTCGCTTTCCAGACGAACTTTTTGCCCTTCTTCATCCTGGGCGATCATTATCAGCGGGTAAATACCGTCTGGCGGTGGGGTAGCGCCTTCATCTACACCGCCTTCATAATCAAAAAAGTGGGGGCCGGCGGCCCCAAGCGGATTTTCGTATTCATCTTCGGTAATGGGGGTTTCACGGCCGTCGGGCATAAGTAGAAAAACACGCAAGTCAGCCTCTTTGGCCAGGTCGAGCGAGAATCGGGTGCGGTCATCAATGCCGTCTCGGTTGGGGGTGAATGTGTCTGGCCACAAACTAAAGCCACGAATGGCGGGTAATTGAGGGTCGGCGTCGGCAATTTGTATCTGGCCTTGTACGGTTTCGCGGTGATCTGTTTGATCGGTGGCGGTGATGGTCCAGGTATAACGGCCGTCGGGCAATAACCGCGCCAATATTTCCCCTTCAATCAGATCATCAGGCAGGGTAAAACCATCTACAATGCCACTAAAAGCGACCTGGTACTCACCGGCTCCCCGCACTTTGTTGTCACGGAAATAAAAGCGATCCCTGTTTTCGTTTTCAAAGTAGATGGAGACACGACCGTTGCGCGACAATTCATAATTGATAAAGGTCACATCACTCTCACCGTTGGCATTGGGGGTGATTAGCTCGTCTGCAACAGAAACATTTCGTAGCAGTGTGTCATCCCCTCGTACTACCCGCCAACCAACGGCAACGGCAACAGCGACCAAAATGAGGGCAATGATTCCCACAATAACAGGTGTTCGTTTTTGTGTAAACATGGGCGCAAGTGTACCAAAGGGGAACACAAGGGGCGAGGGCGTTAAATGTACGTTTAGTCAACGGAGACAAGTGTGCAAGTGTGCAAGTGTGCAAGTGTCTCTTGAAAAGTAAACCTTTACTTGCATACCTGCAACTTGCAAACTTACAGACTTTCTATCCGTAAATCATTTGTAGTACCTGTGTTGTCACATGCGCTTCTACAAAGGCGGCAATGATGAGCATGGGCAGTCCGATTCCAAAAAAAACACGGCTGAAATCGGCCATGTACATGAGGAAACTTTCGCTGACAGATCGTTCGGGTGAGGGATGGATGATAACGGTATGCCAACGCAGCGCGGCCGCGGCCGTGATGAGCAAAGCCGTCAGTTCAATGACACCATGAGGAATGATTGTGGCCAATAAGAATTGGTACGGATTTTGCCCGGCCAGAGCAAACTGGGTTGCCAGATAAGCGATAACTACCCAGGGCAGCATGAAGATGAATACCCCCAAAACACCAAAGGTGAAGACGCCTAATAAGGCTTGTAAGGCGATGACGCGCAAGTTCTGTAAAATGATGGCTATTGGCAATGCAGCTAACAGGAAAGAATATTGTTCCAGGTTACGAATTAAATTGTCGCCGGTTAGCTCAGCCTGTAGAGAAGCTGGCAGCGTGTACTCATATCCCAACCAGATGCCAAACAAGACAGATCCCACAAAGGCCAGCAGCAAAAAAGCGCCCGGTTTGACAAGTTTGGGCAATATGGCAAAGGTGTCTTTGTACCAGATGATGGGGTTGGGGTAACGGCCGTGCCACGACCGCCCCGTAAAGTTTTCCCAATACGTCCGAATCATCCAACCGAGGCGAATTTGATCTATATCCCGGCCCAGCAGTTCTTCCCGATTAAACACAAATAGACCCATGCGGATGAGGACAGCGGCCGTCAGCGACAAGGCCAAAATCAGCCACCACAGACCGACATGGTTCCCCCAAAACAACGCCCCAGCCTCAAATTGGATTAGCAGCGCCATGGGCACAATAATGAAACTGGCTAACAGATTAGCCGCCCGCACACTTGTGGCCTGACTGGATATAATCACTGCGGCCGCGACCATAATCACCCCCTGCACTGTTGTTAGCAGTACCGTTTGTACGACTAATGAAGGTTCCGGCCGCCAATCCAGGTTAAACCACAGGGTTGACATGTAGACTACCATCCCCAAGTAGCTGGCCGACAGTGGCGGAACCAAAGCGGCCAACATTTTGCCAGCATAAAGCTGCGTGTTGCTCAACGGCGTGGCCAGCAAGGGTTCCAGACTTTTGCGTTCCTTTTCACCTACAAAAGTCTCCAGGGCAATCACCAGAGAAAAGGACATGGGGAAAAACCCTACTACCAGCAGCAGAAAGGGAATAAGTTGGGTGGCAATAATCTCCGCGCCATAATCGGAGACGAAGTTTATCAACCGTCGGGCTGTAAAATTCATGAGCGCCGGAAAGGCCAATGTCAGCAGGAAGATGGGAATAACAATCCGCCAGTCACGGAAAGAGTCCCGGATTTCGCGTCGGGCAACGGTCAGGATCATATGGACGGTGTTTCGATTTCTGGATAGGGAAAGAGGTATTGTTGTCATAATGGTCTCCATTGAGAGAGACAAGAGATTGGGAGATTGGCGGAATCTCCAATCTCTAATCTCCAATCTCTTCTACAACGCGCAGATAAACTTGCTCTAAACTTTGGGAAACTTGCTGTAAGGAGATGACGCCTAGCCCCAGATCATGCAGGCAGCGCACCAGTTGGGGATTGGTTACATCGGGGTTATCGGTACGGTAACGGATGGTGTCCTCACGCACCCAATCTACTGTTACCAGGTTGTTGAGTTCATCTACCTGGCCGTTGAGGTTTTTGTCTACGCGTACTTCGAGCTGCGGCCGACCCAATAATTTCTGCTTCAACTCATCAAATGTCCCCTGGGCGACAATTTCACCCTGTTTGATGATGGCGATTTTGTCGGCCAGCAGTTCGGCTTCGGCCAGATTGTGCGTACAAAGGATGATGGTACGGTGGTCGTTTCGTAGTTCGCGGATGGAGTCGCGTACCAGTTTGGCCGAATGGGGATCCATGGCTGAGGTGGGTTCGTCTAGCAGTAACACGGACGGATCATGCAGCATGGAGCGAATCAAGCCTACTTTCTGGCGCATGCCTTTGGAGTAGGTTCCCAGCCGCCGATCTTCGGCCCCGGCCATGTTAAAACGGGCGAACATGTCTTGCCCTTTCTGACGTATTTTGTGATCAGGGATGCCATATAGACGGCCGTAAAACTCTAAATACTCCAACCCATTCATACGCGAATACAGGCCCGGCTGCTCTGTCAACATACCAATGGAGCGGCGCACCTTGTCTGCCTGCGAAACGACGTCAGAACCGTTCACTTTAGCCCAGCCAGTTGTCGGTTTGAGGATGGAACCGATCATGCGGACTGTGGTTGTCTTGCCGGCTCCATTCGGCCCCAACAAGGCCAGCAATTGTCCCGGCGGTACGTTTAAGGAGAGATTTTGCACGGCCGTAAACGAATCAAACATCTTACCTAAATTTTCAGTTTCAATCATGATTGCACTCCTGTTACGCCCCTCCATAACATACAACACCGCTAAATCTTAGTTTGTGACATACCTTCCATACCTGACATATTTCTTACAGAAAAACCACCTACCTGACAACATCGCAAAAATCAGACCAGTTTTCAGGAACCCAACGTGTACATTGTAACATTCATTTTAATTTATACCGTGCTTTAGCCGCTGCTTTGCTCAAAATCAAGCCGAGCTGGATACGGCCGCATAAATCTCGCCCGTATTCAAGTGGCAGGTATAATCAGGTGAGATTTTTTTGGATCAGGAGTTTTTATGCAGGTATTTGTGACGGGTGCGACCGGTTTTGCCGGGACGCATCTGGTGGACAGATTATTGAGTGTGGGCGATGAGGTAGCGGCGTTGGTACATGGGCCAACGAGTCATACGGAATTGGCGGCCGGCGTGCGGCCGTACAGTGGAAATTTGCTGGATGTTGCGGCTGTGAAGACGGCCGTGACCGACTTCAATCCAGATGTCATTTACCATTTGGCAGGGCAGGCGTACCCGACCAAATCGTGGCAGGTTCCGGGGCAGACGATTGCTGTGAATACAGTGGGAACAGCCAATATGCTGCAAGCAGCGGTGACGGCCAAGGCATCTCGTATGGTGGTTGTGACCAGCGCGGATGTATATGGCTTGATCGCGGAGGCGGATTTACCAATTACAGAGAAGACGCCACCCCAACCACGCCATCCGTATGGAGTGAGCAAATGGGCCGCCGGGCAGTTGGTTCCCTTGTTTTGGCAGCGGTTTGGGTTGGAGGTGGTGGAGGCACGGCCGTTTAACCATATTGGCCCGCAGCAGGCTTTAGGCTTTGTAGCGCCTGATTTTGCCAGCCAAATAGCGGCCATTAAACGAGGAGAGCAGTCTAACACAATGTTGGTAGGCAATCTGGATGCCCAGCGAGATTTTACCGATGTACGAGATGTGGCGCGGGCATATACGACACTGGCTGAAAAGGGTCGGCCGGGTGAAACTTATCTTATTTGTTCGGGACAGCCGGTGACAATCCATTATTTGTTGATGACTTTGGTGAAGTTGGCTGGGGTGGATGTAAATGTGCAGTATGATCCAGAACGGATGCGGCCGTCTGATGTGCCCTGTTTATATGCTAGTTTTGAAAAGCTCCGCCAACATACAGGTTGGCAGCCGGAGATACATTTGCAGCAGTCGCTGGAGGATATGTTGGCGGAGTGGATTCGTGTTCCGTAATCCGTGTTCCGTGTTCCGTGTTCCGTAATCCGTAATCCGTGATTTGTGATTTGTGATTTGTGAGAAAGGTGATGGCTAAGAAGAAGGTGCGTTTAGACAAGTTGGTGATGGAACGGGGGTTGGTGGATTCGCGGTCGAAGGCGCAGGGCGTCATTTTGGCGGGTGAGGTGTTGGTGAATGGGGAACGGGTGGATAAACCAGGTACGGCCGTATCCCCCGGAGTGACGATTAAACTAAAAGCGACGATGCCGTATGTGGGACGGGGTGGCTATAAGCTGGCGGGGGCGTTGGCGGCATTTGGGTTGGAAGCAAACGGCCGTATCTGTGCTGATGTGGGCGCCTGTACCGGCGGTTTTACCGATGTACTGCTGCAAAATGGTGCTAAACGAGTGTATGCTATTGATGTGGGGTATGGTCAACTTGATTGGAAGTTGCGCCAGGATGAACGGGTGGTGGTGATGGAGCGCACCAATGCACGATATTTGGAAGCATTAGCTGAACCGGTTAGCTTTGTGACTGTTGATGTCTCCTTTATTTCACTGCGGTTGATATTACCGGCCGTGCAAAAATGGCTAACCTCGCAAGCAGATATTGTGGCTCTTATTAAACCACAGTTTGAAGCGGGACCAAAGCAGGTGAGCAAAGGGGGAATTGTAAAAGATACGACCGTACACCAGTCTGTCTTGCTGCACATGCTTCAATGGGTGGATGAAAAAGGGTTAACACCGGTCGGGTTGATACAATCTCCTGTATCAGGTTCGGATGGGAATATGGAGTTTTTACTGTGGCTGTGTCCGGGGGCGGAAGATAGTGTGGGGGAATCGGCCGTGGCTGACCTGTTAGACCTCTAAGCCAATATTTTTTGTACCTGATTAAGCAGTGTGTCTATGTTAAATGGTTTAGATAAAATCGTAACCGGGCGTTGATCCCCTAGCTGATCTTCTATTTCATCAATTGAATGTCCAGAAGAAATCATCACATTGACATTGGGATTAACTTCCCTGATATGGCGTAATGTGACCGAGCCATTTTGCCTGGGTAGCCGTAGATCCAGAATGACCATATCAATTTCCTGTTGATGTTGACGGTACATTGTTTCACCTGTCAAGCCATCGTTGGCAATGAGAACCTGCATTCCGACCGAGGTAAGGATGTCGTTAATGGCATTGCAAATAAGGTTGTCATTTTCGATGATCAGAACAGACCCATTGAGATCGTAAATAGATTGAGTAGGTGTTGTTGAATTATTCATATTGTTTTACTGTTGTGGCGCACGCAAACAGCCCCACCTAAACCAGGTGAGACTGTAAACTGTGGCCTATTCTGAAAATGATTATGAGTAGGCTTCATGGTTGGCTCCATAAATTTGGTGTACATGTTTTGTACAACCGGCCCTTTCCCAGAGGTGATTGCCCTGAGGTGAACACAAATTGAATTGATAAATGATAATTTAACTTGCTCATCAGCTACCCATTCAATGTAGCATATTTGGTGCTGAATTACCTCCAATCACCTATAAAACACCTATAAAGCACCTACAAAAAAAATGAACCAGTATCAGAATTTTTATGGGGGAACTCGTGCTAAACGTTCTTCTATTTCAAGCAATAGTTTTTGGGTGCGGGGTGTGTCTGAGATGGATTTTAAGGCTTTGAGGGCGGGAATTAACAGATCGGGAATAACGGCCGTGTTCCCCTGAATTTCGTATAGAGTAGCCAGGTTATCGGTGGCATTGGCCCAATTGAAAATATCTCCCAATTTATCCTGGATATCGATTGCTTTTTGCAGCATTGCCTCGGCCGTTTCCCATTCCTGCATTTCTGTATAAACCAGACCCAAATTATTATACGTATAGGCTAGTTCGGTTAGTTTTGGCAGTTGAGAATAAAGCTGCAATGCTTCTTGCAAATGTCGTTCGGCCACTTCATATTCTTTTTGGTTAAAGGCTATATTGCCCAAATTAAGCTTAAATGTACTGTATGTATGAATATCTTCTTCCTCTAGTAATTCTTCTACCAAGTAGCGTGACAGTTCATCCACCTTCTGCCAATTACCCAATTTTACCCAAGAATGAGCGATATTAACCATTACTTTATTGGCATAAGTCTTTTCGTTTAACCTTCTGTAAAGTTGATATGCTTTTTCCGCCGATTGAATAGTTTTTTCGTAATCACCCGTGCGATTATAAATACTAGAAAGATTTAAGTTTGCGTGGGCCTGAATCAATTCGTCTGCCAGACTATCACCGATTTCGAGTGCTTGTTGGCAAAGTTGGATGCCGAGTTCAGACTTTCCCTGTATAGCATAATTTACAGCCAGTCGAATCGTGGCAATAGCGTACCCGTGTTGATCATTAAGTTGGAGGTAATTTTCTTGAACAATCTTTAACTGTTTTTCGGCCGTCGGATAATTACATTTATTATGATAGATGGAGCCTATTTTCTCTAGCAGCCAGGTTGTTTCCGCAAGGACACCTTGTCGCTTACTTAAGCTCAAAACCCTTTCCAGATAAACCAACCAACGATCCCAATCAGCATAATTATTTCCTAAATCAAACAATGCCCTCACCAGCCGGTAGGCAATTTCATAGGTACTATCATCTGACAGAGAAAACTCTAATGCTCGCAGTAGATTATCGTAATCTTGTTGGGCCAACTCTGAAACATTCTCGCAATTTTCTACCAGCGCCAGCCAGTGTTTGGCGTTGGCCAAACTTTGTCGTTTATATACGAGCTGCCATTGTTGTTGATTAGAGATAGTTGTTGTCATGTTTCTGCAAACATCTTTAATAAAAAGATTTCTGTTAAACGGTGCAAACTATATTTCCGGACCAACAAAGTTCCCTTCTGGTCTACCAGTGATAACAAGATCAATTCTTCCAGACATTGTTCTGCCTGAATAGGCGTCAGTCCAGAGATGTCCACAATATGCTCTAAAGCAAAGCCACTATCTCCGGCTTGAGTCAGAGAGATCAAGGTTGTTTTGCTTTCATCAGTTAAAGATTCCCACGCTTCCCGATAAATATAGTCGAAGAGACCAATGCCTGATTCATTACTTTGGCTTTCTGCCAGACGAGACAAGACGCGCGGCAGCGAATGAAAACGTAATTGACCGACGACAAGCTTCAAGGCCAGGGGATTGCCGCCCACAATATCGTAAATTTGTTTTAGATCGGTATCGGTTGCGTTAGCCAGGGACGTAAAACCGGATTTTTGCGCTTCGAGCCGCATCAATTGGAATGCAGATATTTCCGATAGTTCGGGCAAAGAGTATGAAAATACCCCCGGTTCATCCAGAAGGCGTACACGGGAAGTTAGCAGAAATTTACTGGGTTTTTGCCACTGCCTTAATTCTGGTAACAGCGTCCGATAATCAACCGTAGTTTCCAGATTGTCTATGATGATTAGACAGGCTCGTTCTTGAAGGTATTTTTTAACCAGTCGTTGTTTTTGCAGCTGCAAATTCATTTTGTTTTCGGGAAGTTCAAACTGAGTTGTGATCTGGTCAATGAGCATGGGAAAAGTAAGGGCTGGTTGACCACTATCAACTTGCAGCCGCCCGCGTGAAGAGAGATGGGTCTGTTTGGCTGTGACCCAGGCGATCTCTTCAAAACGCAGCGTGTGGATTAAATCTAATGTGATCTGGTGTGCCAGCGCTGTTTTTCCCAACCCGCCCAGACCGTCAATAGAGACGATGAAATAATCTTCTTCTGATAGCAAGATTTGGGATAGTTGGCTGCGGGACTCATCCACCCCAGTCAGTTCTAAATAAGTGGGTGGGTCTAAGCGGGACGTCATACGTTCTTGCCAGTCGTTGCTGGCTTCTTCTTCCAATTGTAAAAGGATTTCGGTCAATTGATTGATGGCCTGCCGCTGCCGGTAATAGAGGCTGGATTGGACCACATTGATGCTGTTGGCCACGTCCAATACATCTCGCCGGTGTTCAAAACGTTGGCGCAATAGTTCTTCACCCTGAGGTGATAAAGATCGCAAACGTTCCAGGCCAAAGTTTAAGATGGCTCTGTTTCGAGCTGCGACTTCAGCATCTGCCAGACTGCTGTAATCTTCTTGTTCATGGGTCAATTGCAGGCCCAGTCGTAATTTGGCCAGAGGCCATTGCGTTATTTCTCCCCCGTGCCACAACCGCAACGCTTCTAAGACATCATCGGTGCTAATTATCTTTATCTGGCTCATTACTCGCCTCATTATTCAAACCTGTCATTTCTTCTCTCAAATCATAAAGCATAGTCATGGTTTTTCCCAAATTTATAGTTCTTTGGAGTAGGTTTATAGTAGGTATGAAGGTGTTTTGTACTCCATTGAAGTTGATCTCAATTAAGCTGATTGTAGCAAATTTTTTGCTGATGGGATTGAGTTTTTATTTTTAGTGAAGAAAGAGAGGAATGGAACGATGAATAACTATAGAAGAAATTGGATGATTTTGTTGGCTGTTTTGATTGTTTTCATAGGGGTTGTAGCACTGTTTATGGCTGTGCATAATGATTTTCAAAGTGTGACAACATTTTACCAGACAGGTTTTCAGATTGCCGGGGAAAGTTGTGGGGGTAGTTGCACTATTTAGTTTATTATAGTTGAACGAAAGATAACTGCACCTTATGAGTGGTGTTCAGCATGGGGTTAGATATGCCGTCAAGTTACCTTATTCAAAAGAGCAGAAGAACGAAGAATTTTATTTTAATTGGAGATGGGTTTGATGAGCTTGAAGTGATCTATTTTTTGCACCAGTTCCGGCAAGCAGGCCTGTATATTAAAAGTGTGAGCTTATTTAACAAGCTGGTCTATAGCTGTAAGGGAGTGGGGCTGAAGGCTGATTATTCCCTGGCAGACGTCCCCATTGAGCCGCTGACGGCCGGTTTGCTGATTTTGCCCTCCGGCGGGTTGAATGGGGACGCGCTGCGGCGCGATGCCCGGGTGAAATCGTTGTTGCTTTCAATGAATGAGGGCGCGGGGCAGGTTGTGGTGACGGAAGGCAATAGTTTGTTGGCAGAGGACGTGGACCGGTTGGTTGGTCAACGGCCGTTACTGCGCCGCCTTGTTGATCAATCCTTGGATGAGTTTGTGGGTTCATTGACAGACCGGGTAATCTATGCAGGATAAGGGGGCTACGGCCGTAGCCGTATCTCTCGCACCCATTTCACCTTTCACCTGCTGCAGCGCATCATCCGTTTCCGTAGGCAGCACAATAAGCCACACTAATAACGATACCAAAAGTGGACAGCAACAAGCTTTCAGCTAGTGCCATGCGCTGTACTTGCTTACGAATGGAGCTAATATGCGCTATCACCTTCTCCTCTAAATATACAAATCTCTCCTTGAGTACGATACATACGCCCCAATATAAGCGACGATGATGATACCTAAAGATAACAGCAGATAGACAGGCTCAACTGTTGACTCATTTAGTAGTTGAACACGATCAAAATAGGTGAATGGCGAAAAGTATTTTAAGAAGTCAAGATTCTCGTTCAGACCAGAAACGATTGAGATGAAGTAGGTACCCATCAGCAAACCAACGGCAATAGAACCCGCACGCTTGTACTGCTTCATCGCACAGCCTAGAAATACGCCAACTGCCAAAAATATCATCTGCATAATGAACAGGGTTGCCATAGACAAGGACAGGAAGTTGTAAAATTCAGCATCTGGTTTGTAGGGAGCTGCACTGGCTATGGAAGCGATCCACATTATTATCAGAAAAGCAATACAATTGACTACGGCCGCAAATATCTTGGCCGTGATAAGTTTTGGCCTGCTGACAGGCAATGTAAGGGAAAACTCCACTGTCTTATCACGCTCTTCTTTGGCAATAATATCACTGCCCCACATTGTTGCCGAAATCGTGGTTAGCAGCGCAAAATAGGTAAACATCACCCCAAAGAAGCCAGTAATCGTCGTTAAATTAAAGGCATTCATTTGAAAAGCAGATAGCATTGCTGGGGGCATACTGTCTAATATCTCCAACATTTCGGGGTTTCCTTCATATGCTGAAAATTTGGCAATCCCCATAAATACGAAGGCGACCATAATGCCGCTCCATATGAGCAGAGATTTTAGATTCGCTTTAAGTTCTCTCAAAAATATGTTCATTTCCTCTCCTCCTCATGTTGCCGAGTGGATGTCTCTTTTTGTGTACAGCCTATAACTGCCCACTACAGAAAGCACAATTGCCGTGACGCTTATCAATACCATTGGTAGGTCATAAGCGGCATTGCTTACGATATAGTTTGGTTCAAAATGCTTAAACGGCGTTATATATGACAAGGTATCGCCGCCAACCATCCCGCCAAAGGCGTTTAATACATACAACCCAAATACAAGCCCTAAAGAAAAAGGCGTTACACTTCTTATCCTTTTCACTAACAACGAGATGAGCATCCCTACTGTAAGGAAAAACAACTGTAAAAACGGTACGGTTAACAATAACAAAACCAACGTACCCGTTTCGTATGCTCTGTCGGCGCTAAAGATGTTGATGAAGATAATACTACTTGTCCATATAACGGCCGTAGTAAGAGCCAGGCTGGAAATGGCTGAAAGTAGTTTGCTCGTCAATATTTTTTTGCGCCCAATAGGTTTTGCCAACAGAAAATCGGCCGTCATATCTGTTTCCTCTACAGAGACTAATGAAAATCCGTAATTTGCCGCCTGAATAGCGACACATATTTGGGCAAAGAGGAAGTAGATACTAAAAAAACCAAGAACTGTTGACATATCTACGCCATTCATACCAAATGCCATTAAGAACTCTTCTGGGAAATTTGCCAACATCTCATTGAGTATTTCTGCCTCGTCTGCAAACGTGGGAAACAACGACATTACGAAAAATATCAACAAAGAAATGGCTACAGACCAGATGATCACGGACTTAAAGTGCATTTTGAACTCATGCTTATATATGTTCATGTTTACCGCCTATACGTAATAGTGCATGAAGATCTCTTCTAAAGTTGGCTCTTCAATTGAAATGTCAGATATTGGTTGGGCGCTGACAATTTTCATTATCATATTGATATCACCATTGTAGAAGAAATTTACATCACCATCATCTTTTATAAGGTTGCTCACGCCATCCACACTGAAACGCTCTTCATCTATATCTTCAGCTGTAACCCTGATTTTTTTATAATTGTCTTTTTGAAGTGTTTTAATATCTTCAATTTTTACAATTTCCCCTTCGCGGATGATAGCTACCCGGCTGCACATTCTTTGTACCTCAGCCAGGATATGTGATGAAAAGAAAATAGTAACGCCCTTTTTATTCTCCTCTCTTATAAGATCAAAGAATTTTTGTTGCATAAGTGGGTCAAGCCCACTTGTCGGTTCGTCTAATAAAACAAGTTTTGGCTGATGCAAAAGCCCTTGCACAATACCCACTTTCTTTTTGTTGCCATAGGAGAGATCATCTATTCTTCTGGTTAGATCAAGCTCCATGATTTCAGCCAATTCATGTAATCTGTTAGTACAGTCCTTGTCGTAGAAACTAGCCGAGTAATTGAGCAAATCAAGCACCTTCATCCGGTCATAATAAAAAACCTCAGATGGCAGATAGCCAATATCTTGCCTTAACTCAGGCCCATGTTCTATGCAATCTTTGCCAAAGATGGTTGCAGAGCCGCTGTTGGGGTATATCAAAGACAGTAATAATCTAATTGTTGTTGATTTCCCGGCCCCGTTAGGTCCAATAAAACCAAAAATTTCACTATCCTCCACGTTTAAGGATACGTTGACGATCCCTCTGGCTTTTCCATAATATTTTGACAGGTTATTGATTTCAATTACGCTCATCATGTTGTTCCTTTTGGTTTTCAAGCTGTGATGTAATCATGTTGACAATAAAACGGTTGAATTTTGCAACGGCCGTGAATTACCATCTTTCAATTGGCAAACCAGGTCGCTAATGTGTTTTCGCCAATAATTGGAAGCGAGCCGGTCGGCGTGCCCAAAATAAAGCAACGCCATTTGTGTCGCTTGTGTTCGTAATCAGTATTGATATATTAAGTGTTTTTGCAGCAGATTTCAAGATTTTATGGTGTGGTTTAAAGGGTAGAATGGCACGTTTATGGCACTGAACTCTGTGAAATGTGGTTTGGCTTCAATTTCTGTTTTGTCTTCATTCGTGGCAGTCCACTGAATTTTGATATACTTGGGCACATGACTGAAAGCAATATTCGTAACTTCTGTATCATCGCTCACATTGATCATGGCAAATCTACGCTGGCTGACCGGCTTTTGCAAAATACCGACACCCTCTCAGACCGAGAAATGCAAGAGCAGGTGTTGGACAGCATGGACCTGGAACGGGAAAAGGGCGTTACCATTAAAGCTTCGGCCGTTCGTATGACCTATACCGCCCAAGACGGCCGTGAATACATCCTCAATTTAATTGACACCCCTGGCCATGTAGATTTCTCCTACGAAGTTAGCCGCGCCCTGCAAGGGTGTGAAGGAGCTATTCTAGTAGTAGACGCTACTCAGGGCATCGAGGCGCAAACGTTAGCCAACCTGTATCTAGCCATTGAATCCGACCTGGAAATCATCCCCGTCATCAACAAAATTGATTTACCGGCCGCATTACCAGACGATGTGGCTGAAGAAGTTGAAAGCATTACCGGCATTGCGGCCGAAGATGCCATTCCCATCAGCGCCAAGACGGGCGAAAATGTGGCCCTGGTGTTGGAAGCTGTTGTGGAGCATGTGCCGCCGCCAGATATTGAAACGGAGCGGCCGTTTCGTGCCCTCGTTTTTGATTCCCACTACGATTCCTACAAAGGCGTCATTGCTTATGTGCGTGTTTTTGAAGGCGCCATACACGACCGGCAATGGATCAAAATGATGTCTAACGATGTCACAGTCGAGCCAATTGAAATCGGTATTTTTTCACCGGCCATGAAACCTGTAAAAACCTTAAAGGCGGGCGAAGTGGGCTATATTGCCACCGGATTGAAGACCGTGCGTGAATGTCGCGTTGGCGATACGGTGACATTGCAAGACGCCCCGGCGGCCGAACCTTTACCCGGCTATGAAAAAGTCAAGCCGATGGTTTTTGCCGGCTTCTATCCTACAGAAGGCGAAGATTATGCCTTATTAAAGGAAGCGTTGGAACGATTGCAGCTTAACGATGCCGCTCTGGTTTATGAGCCAGAAACATCTACCGCCCTCAACTTTGGCTTCCGCTGCGGCTTTTTAGGTTTGTTCCACATGGAAATTATCCAGGAACGCTTGGAGCGGGAATACGATCTTGATCTGGTAGCCACAGCCCCTAGTGTGCGTTATGAAGTACTCATGACCCATACCAATGAAGTGGTCGTCATAGACAGTCCGGCCGATTTGCCTGACCCTTCCACAATTGAAGAGGTTCGGGAGCCGTGGATGGATGTGCAGATTTTTATGCCCGATGAGTATTATGGGGTGGTGATGGATCTGGTCATGAAACGGCGTGGCCAATTAACCGGGCAAGAGTATCCGGCACAGGGCCGGGTGGTTTTACGGTTTGATTTACCTTTGGCGGAGATCATTGTAGATTTTTACGATAAGCTCAAAAGCGGTACTAGAGGCTATGCTTCGATGGATTATGATTTTATTGAATATCGCGCAGCCGATTTAGTGAAATTGGAAGTGCTGGTAAACAAAGTACCGGTTGACGCCTTAGCTATGATTGTACATTCAGATGATGCTTACTATCGGGGACAAAAATTGGTGTCAGCGCTCAAGAAGAAAATTCCGCGCCAGATGTTTGAAGTGCCCATTCAAGCGGCCGTTGGCAATCGAGTCATCAGCCGCGCTAATGTAAAAGCGTTGCGTAAAGATGTGCTGGCTAAATGTTATGGCGGCGATGTGAGCCGTAAGCGCAAGCTGTTGGAAAAACAGAAAAAAGGCAAGAAGCGGATGAAAATGATTGGTATAGTAGAAGTGCCTCAGGAAGCGTTTATGTCTGTGCTGCAATTGAATGATGATTGAGTTCCGTATTCCGTAAACGGACGACGGATAACGGATTCCGGGCAACGATGATTTATAAACAACTCCTTTTCCCCTGGTTGGGCCGACTGGATGCGGAGGGGGTGCATGACCGCACATTGGCTTTGTTGAATTGGGGGCAGGGGAGTTGGCGACGGCCGTTTCTCAAACAAATTGCTGGTAAAATTCCCCCTCAACCTATTGAACTGTTTGGTCTGACTTTTCCCAATGTGTTGGGGATGGCGGCCGGATTTGACAAAGATGTGCGAGTCGCTCAGGGATTGGCAGCTTTGGGTTTTGGGCATGTAGAGGTGGGCACATTAACCCCGCGGTTGCAAAAGGGGAACCCCAAACCACGAATTTTTCGTTTGAAACAAGATGGCGCTTTGATTAACCGTATGGGGTTTCCCAATGGGGGAGTGGCTGCGGCTGTGCCCCGTCTGAAAGCGCTCTCCCAGCAAAAGCGTAACTTTATATTAGGGGTTAGTCTGGGCAAACAAAAAGAGACACCATTAGCAGAAGCTGCCGCGGATTATGTGACCGTTATGCAGGCCGTTTTTCCGTATGCTGATTATCTGGTCGTGAATATCAGTTCACCCAATACACCGGGATTGCGTGATTTACAAGGTGGGGATTATCTGGGTCATTTGCTGCGGACGCTGGTGGCAGAAAATCAAAAACTGGCTTATCAATTCCAGGTGGAACCACGGCCGCTGCTGGTCAAGATCGCCCCCGATATAAGTTGGGCGGTGTTGGATGAAATGTTGACGGCCGTACAGTTGGCTAACATTGACGGCATCATTGCCACCAACACAACCCTTAGCCGAAAGGGACTGGCGGACGGGGCCAGGGACGAGACGGGTGGGTTGAGTGGACGGCCGCTACAAGAACAGAGTACCGAAATCATCGCTAAGATTCATTCACAAACAAATGGCGCTTTACCCATCATTGGAGTGGGGGGTATTTTTACGGCCGCTGATGTCCGTGCCAAATTGCAAGCAGGAGCTGCGTTGGTGCAATTGTACACGGCGCTAATTTACGAAGGGCCACAACTGCCGGGTCAGATTTTACGCGGCTTGGCCCGGTCGTATTAGCCCCATTGCTTCTTAACAGTGTACGGTCGTTGGTGTTATACTCCTGCTATTCCAGATACTGAATTCTGTTTTTAAGTTACGTATTTATAGGAGGTGGCATGATCTATTTTGTTATTCGTGTACTGGTTAATGCCCTTGCTCTAGCCATCACCATTATTTTTATGCCCGGCTTGAAAATTCAACCTCTATTGCCAGGCGTCATTGATATTAGCGGCACCTATGTGCTTTTGGGCATTCTAGTTGGTGTCATTAACGCACTGGTACGACCGTTTGTCTTGCTTCTTACGGCGCGTCTATTGGTTCGCAGTATGGGGCTGTTTGTTATTATATTGGATACATTTTTGTTCTGGTTATTAGCTTGGCTTACGCCTCATATCTTTACTGTAGAATCGCCCCAACTTTTGTGGATTGTTCTTGGGGGGACAGTTATAACAGTGGTTGTGGTCGTGATGGAAGCATTTTTTGGCCTGGACAAGCCGGAATTTCACAGCCAAATTGAAACCCAATTTTACTGGCGTTGGGTGGGGATGCTGTCAACTGGCCGGCGTAACCTGATTGCTGAAAATTTGCGTGTGGCTCAAATCATGGACATTCTCGGCCGTTACTTAAAAGATATTGTGGTAGATTTAACACCCCTGGCCCGTTTCCGCATTTTTATGCAGCAGCTGCTTTTTCGTAATGTAGACCCCATGTATGACCTGACGCTGCCGGAAAAGGTACGTTACATGCTGCAAGAGTTGGGACCAACTTTCGTCAAGTTTGGGCAAATTGTGGGCAGCCGGGCCGAGCAGCTTCCAGAAGATTGGGAGCATGAATTGGAACGATTGCAAAGTAATGTGCCCCCCTTTCCTTATGAGATGGCCCGTACAATCCTTATTCATGAACTCAAGGATACGCCCGAAAATTTGTTTGCTACTTTTGATGAGGAACCTTTTGCGGCCGCTTCTACAGCCCAGGTACACAAAGCAACACTGCATGACGGGTCGCCCGTTGTCGTCAAAATTCAGCGCCCCAATATTGATGTGACTGTCAAGGCTGATCTCAATGTGATGCGCGACCTCACTAAAAAGCTACAACAGCGGCAAGAATGGGCCAAAGAAATTGATTTACGCGGTCTGGTAGATGAATTTGCCGAAGCAATTTTATATGAACTGGATTACCGCAATGAAGAGAGCAATGTCCGTCTGTTGGCCCGCAATATGGCCCAATTTGAAGGGATTCATGTGCCCGCTGTTTATTCTGAATTGTCTACTAGCAAAGTGTTGACAATGGATTTTTTGGCCGGGGTCAAAATTAGCGATATGGATAGCATTGATGCGGCCGGATTAGACCGGGAAACATTGGCGCGGGTATTTGTGCAAGCCTTGACCAAGCAAGCTTTGTTTGATGGTTTCTTTCATGCCGATCCCCATCCAGGCAATGTGTTGGTAAATTTGGAAACGGGGCAAATTGGGTTCATAGATATGGGTTTGATGGGCGAACTAAACCGTATTCAGCGCATGGCTCTGGCCGATTTGCTCGTTTCCATGGTGGAACAAGATGGATACAACATGGGTAAAGCAGCTTTGCACCTCAGCCGTCCACTGCCTGGCGTTCAGGTAAATGAAGCGGACTTCTTAGAGGCAATGGACCGATTTGGGCAGCGTTTTTTAGGGATGGAAGGGGATATGTCGTACAGTTATACTGCCTTGCAAGATATGCTGCGCCGGTTTGGACTGCGGTTAGATCCCAATTTTACATTAGCCTTTAAGACTTTAATGCAGGCTGATGAAATAATCCGCCGCCTTGAGCCTGGTATGGCCCTTTCCAGTGTAGCTGTGGAAAGCAGTGTGGGCTTGATGCGTGATCAGCTTAACGCGGAGAAACTGGCTAAAACCTTGCGTACCCAGGTTTCGCGTAGTTCACGAGAAGTGATATATCGTTTGCCCTCTTTGGTTGAAGCAACCACAAAATGGCTGGATCAATATGAGAAAGGGAAGTTGAGTGTCCACATAGATACCAGTGATCTTTCAAAGGAAGTGACGAAATTTGACAAGGCAATAACAAAGAGTCTTGATCGGCTGGTATTGGGGCTGATATTAACAGGCTGGATGATTGGTTCAGCCATTGCCGGTACGATTAATGTAAACTTAGGTCCCTACCGTATCTCGGATATTGCTTTTTATATGTTTGTGGCCGGGGCGCTGGTGGGGGCGTATGTGGTGTTGCAAATCCTAATAAATATACGGCGGGAAAAGAATGAGGATGATTAATATGTTGTTCCGTTCAGGGAGAAGTGAATAATGTTGAATTTATTGATGCAACTGGGGCTAACGGCCGTTGGCACAGCTGGTGGCGTTTATATTCTACTGGCAGGAAGACGTGTGTTGTGGGTGACGACAGCGTTGATTGGGTTAACGGCCGTTGGTAATTTGCTGGCGGTATTAGTAGCTTCATCTAATTCAATTCTGGATTTAGTCAATGATGGGGAGTGGCTGCTACTGGGGGTTGCCACTGCGGCCGCTACTGTGGGCATTTATCTGGGGCGGGCTAAACCGCATCTGGCAGCAGGGGTGGTGGGGTTTATTGTTGGCGCTGATATTGCCTTGTTTGCTTATGAGATTTCCACATATCTATTTACGGCCGTTGCCAATCTTTCTCGGCAGACGGCCGTGTGGATTAGTCTTATTTTTATCCTCATTGGTGGTCTGATTGGCTTGTACTTAATCCAGCGTTTTCAAGAAGAGGCGTTGATTTTGATTACTGTAGTCATGGGTGTGAAGCTGATTTATCTGGCCTTGGGATTGAGCAGCAGCAATAGTTGGACGGCCGTTATACTACTCAGCCTGGCCTTGGCCGGAACTGTTGTCCAATACGCAGATCATTGGACTTTTGACAAAGAATTTGAGATGTAAGTATCAATTAAAACCATAACAAACTTTGCAAAATAAATGAAACTGTTCCATTACTGGTGCATGACAATCAAGAAATGCACAACCAAATTAGGCAAACTAAATTCACTACAACAAGAAGAAGCCCGGCCAATTTGGCCGTTTTTTTTATTCTTTCTCATTGAAATGGTAGCCAATAACCCCGGCTCGGTAAACGGCCGCCAGTGGATATGTGCGCTGCGGTTGGTGAGTTGTTTGCCGGATAGGGAAAACAGACACATTTGTTACCGCAAAAAAATCTTTTGTTGGATCCATCAATTCATCGTCTCGCGCTTCGCCATGCACATGCAGCTGGCCGCGAATGGCAAACCAATTGGTATAAAGCACCACCGGCCGGTAGGATTGCACAAATTGTACTTTTTGAGCATCAGCTTCACTCGTCATGGCCAGAAAGGCAATATGTTCCTGTGATACCGTAAAGCTCGTTTGTTTAATCGTGGGTACTTTGTATTCTGGGCCATTGGGTATGATTTGAACATTGAGGATGGGGAAACTGGAGCGGTTACGATCATTTAGAAAAACAATCAAATCTCCACGCGGTTCGATTTCTCCGCGGACAAGAAAATTTCCTGTACTGACATCAACAGAAATAAGTTGAAAATGTGGGATTTCCATAATATCTCTCCGTATGAATAATTGGGCTAATGAATCAAAGCAATTTAACTCCACTTTACCACAATACCAAGGATGGTGTCGGCCGCTAAATCACCTTGATCGGCCGCGTTGGACAGGTGACGAACAACTTCACGATTTTTCAGCATTTCCATCACATCATGCACATCGGACGGCTCGCTGAATAGCTCGGCTATTGTATGCCGGTACACGCTTTCGGCGCGATTTTCGCCCCCTTTAACACGGCGGGCATGTTCTGCAGCCACGCCGGGATGATCGTTCAGTCGTTGTACTGCAAGATACAATTCGCTAGCCATTTCGGACAAAATATCAGCCATTTCTTCCACGCCAATCGGGTCTTCGACATTAAAAATGACCAATTCTTCTATCGTATCGTACACATAATCAATGAAATTATCTAATGCGTGTGACAAGGCAAATATATCTTCACGATCAAATGGCGTGACAAAGGTATCTAATAATTCATGTACCAAAATCCGTTGAATCTCATCCGCCTCATGTTCGATTCTTCGTGCTTTTTCGTGTTTCTTCTCTACCGATTTTTTCAAAAATGATTGCAGTGCATCGGTAATATCAACCGCTTTTTCCCCTTGTTGAATCAGGTAAAGAATAAAATTGTCTTGTTTTGGTTTTAGAAATCGTTTAAGCCATTCCATGATAGTTTTCCAATTGATGTTAAGAGATTGGGAGATTGGAGACAATCTCAAATCTCTTAATCTCTTATTTCATTATGAAGCGAGCCAAGCCAACGGCCAATACAGGATAGTGGCTAAAATCGCGGAGATGGGGATTGTCAATACCCAAGCGACCAGCATCTCGGTGCCGACTTTCCAATGGACTTTTGATACACGTTCGGCCGTTCCTGCTCCCATAATTGAGGATGACATCACTTGTGTAGTGCTGACGGGTGCGCCCATAACGGCCGCTCCCATAATAATTGCTGCACCAGAAATTTGGGAGACAAAACCATGAACTGGCCGTATTTTGTAGATACGAAACCCCAATGTTTTGATCAAACGCCATCCGCCCAACGCCGTTCCCAATGCGATCATGCTTGCGCTGACAAAAATGACCCATGTTGGCACGACAAACTCCGTAATTACCCCTTCAACCATCAGACCCAATGTGATAATGCCCATCGTTTTCTGGGCATCATTGGCTCCATGACTGAGAGCTAATCCTGTCGCTGTAAAAAGTTGGCTCGTTTTGAAAAAACCATTGATAGATGGCTTTGCCCCGCGCACGATGAATAGTGTAAAATTCATGAGCAGATAGCCGATAACGATGCCTAGAATTGGGGATAAAAAGAGGGCGACAGTCACCTTAATCAACCCTTCAGGATTGACTGCGTTTATGCCAGCGCTGACGATTACTGCACCGACCAGTCCGCCAATCAGCGCGTGCGATGAACTGGAGGGAATGCCCAGCCACCAGGTAACGATGTTCCATATCACGGCCGACATCATGGCGGCGATGATGACGGGCATTGTCACGTTAGCGGGATCGGTCAAGCCTGTGCCAATCGTTTCGGCAACGGCAACGCCAAACAAAAAGGGGCCGATAAAGTGGGCGGCTGCGGCTAACAGCAAAATTTTACGTGGCGACAGAGCGCGTGAAGCGATTGGGGTGGCGACGATGTTGGAGCTATCGTGAAACCCGTTCAGGAAATCAAATATCAGGGATGTGATTAAAAGCAGAATAAAAGCTGTACTCATAAAAAATGTCACCGTTTTTCAGCAAAGTCACCCGATTATAGCACGGATTTTTATATAATACCGACTGTGGAATTAGGTTGCCGATAGGGTTGACACGGCCGTTTACCCATGCTACTCTATAAATAACTGACTGGTCAGTCAGTTATAAAGAGGAATAATATGCCCAAACCCGACGTAACCGAAGAGCGCACCGCCCAAATTATCGCCGCTGCCGTTAATGCCTTTGCCCGGCTGGGTTTCGCCAAAACGCGCATGGATGACATCGCTACTGAATCTGGGTTGAGCAAAGGGACGTTATATCTTTACTTCAAAAGTAAGGATGAGATCATCACGGCCGTTCTCAACCAATTCTTCACCGAAGAGTTGGACGGCATTGCCGATTTGCTTGCCGCTCCCCTCTCGGCCGCAGAAAAAATGGAAACGTTGATTGTGCAAATGATGGCTGACACTGAAGTGCAGTTAGGCCAATATCTCAGTGTCTGGCTGGAATTCTATTCTGTTGCCGCCCGCGAAGGCCCCCTCCGGGATATCATGCTGCAATATATGACGCAATTAATTGATCTATTCACAACACTCATCCAGGAAGGCATTGATAACGGCGAGTTTCGCGCCGTTATCAATGCCCGCGATTCAGCTTTAACAATATCGGCGCAATTTGAAGGACTGCTCTTGTTGTGGGCAATAGATCGGGAATCATTGAATTTGGCGGTGGCAACAACAACGGCCGTTGACCTGTTATTACGAGGTTTGAGAATGAATTAGAGATTGAAGATTGGGGGTTGGAGATTATCGTATTGAATCTCCTAATCACCAATCTCCCAATTTCTGTTTTCATAAGGAGATTGCCATGACTATTTTAGTTCTGATTATCGCCATGATCGTCGTCGGTTTGATTGTCGGCTTCGTTGCCGGACTGATTTGGAAGGACAACCGCCCCATTGGGGTGACGGGTGATTATGTGGTGGCGGTGGTGACGGCCGTGCTAACCGGCCTACTCGATTGGTACGTCATCCCCGCCATGGGCTTCAGCCAAACCCTTGTCTACATCGGATTGGCGGTAGAACCATTCCTTTTGGCTCTGTTCATCCTTTGGCTCATCCGTAAAGCGAAGCAGTAGCCAGTAGGCAGGGTTCAGTATTCAGTTTTCAGAAAACTGACCCACTGAACACCGAAAACTGAACACTATGACCGGGCCGATCATCCACACCCAATCGCTAACACGCGATTTTAAGAAAACCCGCGCCGTTAATGCGCTTAATTTAACCATCCAGCACGGCGAGTTATTCGGCCTGATTGGACCAGATGGCGCTGGTAAAACGACAACCCTGCGTCTGCTCGCTGGGTTGCTGAACATCACAGATGGCTCTGCCACTGTTGCCGGCCTCGATTTGAAAAAGCAAGCCGAAGCGATCAAGCCCAAAATTGGCTACATGGCCCAGCGGTTCAGCTTATACGGTGAACTGTCCGTGTTGGAAAATCTCCATTTTTTCGCCGAACTGTACAACGTGCCCCGTGCCGATTTGGATGTACGCACCGAGCGACTGCTTTCCTTCGCCGGATTGATTGAATTCAAGGAGCGACGAGCGGCCAAACTGTCCGGTGGTATGCAAAAGAAGCTGGCGTTGGCCTGCACACTCATCCATGAGCCGGAGATTTTGCTCCTGGATGAGCCGACAATGGGTGTAGACCCCGTTTCGCGCCGCGAATTCTGGAACATTCTCACTGATTTGCACGCTGACGGTACCACCATCATCATCAGCACACCCTACATGGATGAGGCTGATCGCTGCTCAATGGTGGGGTTTATGTATGCAGGGCGATTGGCCGTTTGCGCCCCGCCGGCTCAAATTCGGGCTGATGTTGAGGGGGAAATCATTGAACTATTCCCGGAAGATGGGAGAGCGGCGCGTACAGCGCTTGCGTCTCGCCCCGGCGTGCTGGAAATACAAACCTACGGTGAAACATTACAAATTTTGGTGGATGATGCAGAGCAACGCCTGCCTGAACTAACTGCGGCCTTAACGGCCGTTAACATCCCCTACCGCAACGCCCGCATCGCTCCCGTCCGCATGGAACAGGCGTTTATTTCCTTGATCAAGCAAATGGAGGATGCCAGTATGTAAGTGTGCAAGTATGCAAGTTTGTAAGTAAACGATCCGTTCTACACTTGCCCACTTGCCACTTGTAAACTAACTGCTCGCACAATGTCTTTACGCCACATACGAGCAATTGCTCAAAAAGAGATCAACCATATTTTTCGCGACAAGGCCACGCTGATCCTTGTTTTATTCACGCCGACGGCGTTGCTGCTGATGATGGCCTATGCATTGACGGCCGATCTACAACATATTCCCATCGCTGTACTCGATTATGATCGCAGCCCTGACTCCCGCGCCTTTGTGCAACAAATCGTCGCCGGAGACGACCTCGATCTGTACGCTCAGGCAAACACGATAGAGGAAATTGACGACATGCTCATGCGCGGTGACATCAAAGCCGCGTTGATCATTGACGCCGCCTTTTCCCGCGACCTGCTGGCAATGCGTGGTATGCCGCTGCAAATCATCATTGACGGCACAGAACCGGCCAGCGGCAGTTTTGCCGTTGAACATATCGGCTTTCGGGCGCAAAAATTTGCCACCGAAGCGCTCGCCGCACAATTGCAGGCATTAGGCATTGCGGCCGATTCACTCCAACCGATAGATTTGCGTATCCAGACCTGGTACAACCCCAGCCTCAAACCTATCAACGACCTGATTCCCGGCCTCATCTCCATCGTGCTGGGTTTTCCGGCTTTGTCGGTGGCTCTGACGTTGGCGAATGAGCGGGAACACGGCACGATGGAGCAGTTGATGGCTACGCCCATCGGCCGTGGCGAACTGTTGCTGGGCAAGATGCTGCCCTACATTCTGGCCGGGTTATTGAATGTGATATTGATTCCTATTTTTGCTATTTTATGGTTTGGGGTGCCGTTTAACGGCAGTTTCCCGCTGTTTTTTGCCTTATCGGCTATCTTTCTATTCGCCATTATGGGGGTAGGGTTGCTCATTGGCGTTTTCATGCGGACACAGGCGGCCGCGTTGGCGCTCTCATTTCTCATTATTTTCTTCCCCGGCTTTTTTATGACCGGTATCTTTTTCCCCACCGTCGCCATGCCAGAAATTGTACGGCTGGAATCGCTGGGACTGCCCGGCACCCATTACGCCATCATCACCCGCGGCATTTTTCTGCCCGGCGTTGGCCTGGATGTGCTTTGGCCTTACGCCGTGATGATGCTTGCTCTTGGCGTTGTGTTTACCGGCATTGCGGCAATGTTTTTTAAGAAGAAATTAGGATGAGCGACATGAAAAATCCCCAATCATTATCAATGGAATCAGGTGATTTGCGAGAGCAATTGCTGGCGCTGTTGAAGTATGAATTTGGCTCAGATGTCGCGTTAGTTGATTATAGAATCGGCAATCAACGCCGCGATTATCTTGTGTTGCTGGCCGAATTACGCCATCCATCGCTTAAAGTGAGTATCAAATTCGCAGGCTGCGAAGCTCCGTATCCTTACCCATTTGAACAAACGGCCGCCCTCCATCGCTTGGTTGCCGCCCATACAACAATCCCGATGCCAAACGTGATAGCGATGGATGTATCGTATATTTTGGTGTTTGGAGTACGCTCAACCAACAGTAAAACATCTTACCGACACACAACGAGTTTGCAAGGAGTTGGGCGTTCCGACTATCGATCATTTTGAATAGCGATGCTGATTATATTGGGGTGAAAATGTTTAATCGAATCAGCAGCATAAGTATCAAAGAATTTATCCATTTACGGCGTGATTGGTGGCTGCCGTTGTTTATGATTGTGGGTGGCAGTTTGGAATTGTTGCTTGTAGGTTGGGCAACCTCACGGCCGATTACGAATTTGCCATTGATGGTGTGGGATCAGGATGTGAGCGCGGCCAGCAGAACGGTCGTTATCGCCCTGGAAAACACAGACACATTCCAACTCATCGGCATGGCTGAAAATATGGATGCCATTCAGGATCAGATGGACAGGGGCAATATCAATGCGGCCGTTGTCATTCCGCCCGACTTTTCACGGGAGATGGCTTTAGATAACGGCCGTCCCATCCTTTCTGTCATTCTGAATGGCGCAGAGAGCGTGCCGGCATCGGCCGCATTAAACAGTATCAACGGCGCGGTCAATGTAATGGGGCAGCGTGTTTTCATCCAGCGGCTGGGCGCCGACATAGGTGATTCTGATGGCTTCGACCCCAGCCTGCGCGTCTGGTTCAACGAAAGCCTCAGCGAAGCGTTGTACACCGTCCCGGCTGAATTGGGTTTGATGCTGGAATTTATTGTCCTGCTCTTTGCCGCACTCAGCCTGGCCCGCGAGCGAGAATTGGGCACGTTGGAACAGTTGCTCGTCATGCCCTTCTCGTCGCTGGAAATCATTGCCGGCAAAGCAGTGTCAGTGATGCTGGTTGGCTTCACGACGTTCAATTTAATGCTGCTCATGGTTCATTTCGCTTTTGCCGTGCCTGTGCGCGGCTCGCTGCTGCTGCTGGAAGTTTTGGCAGTGGGTTATCTGCTGGTCGAGTTGAGCAAGGGGATGGTTATTTCGATTATATCGAAGACGCAGCATCAGGCGTTTTTGCTGGTGCTGATGGTGGGCATGATTGATTTCATGTTTACCGGTTATGCCGCGCCCGTCGAATCCATGCCCCCAGTTTTGCAATTTGTGGCCAAGTTTGTGCCCGCCCATCATTGGCTGGAAATTTTGCGCGGCATTTTGGTTAAAGGGGCGGGGATGGAAACGCTTTGGCCCAGTGTGTTGGCATTAGCAATTTTGGGCGCGGTTATTATTGCCTTCTCGCTTCGTTTTGTCCGGAGGGCGTTGGATTGATTTGTGGCAACAACGGATTTTAGCAAGGAACAGATAAAGAACAGGACACAGTATGACATCAACAGCAGAAACGGCCGTAATTGTAGAAAACTTGACGAAGAAGTTTGGTGATTTTACGGCCGTAAACAACATTAGTTTTCAAGTACAGCCCGGCGAAATATTTGGCTTTTTGGGGCCAAATGGCTCTGGCAAAACGACCACCATCCGCATGGCGCTGGGGCTGCTGGCGCCAACGAGTGGCACAGTACAAACGCTTGGCGTAGACGTGAGCAAAGAGGCGCGTAAAATTCGGCCGCGCATCGGCTACATGTCGCAGCGGTTCAGCCTGTACAACGATTTGACCGTGCTGGAAAACTTACGCTTTTATGGCAAAGGTTATGGCTTAAGCAATGATTTACTTGCTGAACGCATTCAAAACGCTATCAAAACAGCCGGATTGACCGGACGCGAAAAGACACTTACCGGCGATCTGGCTGGCGGCTGGCGGCAGCGGTTAGCGTTGAACGCCGCCATCCTGCACCGACCAGAACTTGTGTTTTTGGATGAGCCGACGGCCGGGGTTGA
Source organism: Chloroflexota bacterium (assembly GCA_024223125.1). The sequence continues at coordinate 9,398 of JAAEOP010000313.1, read as the reverse complement.
CCCCGTTTCCCGTCGCGCCTTTTGGGATTTGTTGTATGAGTTAGCGGCCGATGGGGTGACGGTTTTTGTGACTACCCATTACATGGACGAAGCCGAACATTGCCAGCGGTTGGCTTTTATTCAGCGCGGTAGCCTCATCGCCTATGGCTCTCCGGCGATAATTAAACAGGAAATGATGCGTGGCGAAGTGTTAGAAATTAATCCCTCGGATGCGGGGAAGGCGGTGGCTGTGTTGCGCACGGCCGTCCAAGCCCAACAATTACCATTAGAAGAAGTGGAACTGTACGGCTCGCTCGTCCACGTCGTTGCCCCGGAGATGGAAAGCCATCGTAACGCCATCGCCAATGTATTGCGGAGTGCAGGCATTGACTCCGGTGAGATGAGCATTATTGAACCGTTGTTGGAAGATGTGTTTATTTCTTGTGTGAAAAGGGATTGAGAGATTGGGAGATTGGAGATTGCCAGAAACGGTGCGTTGCAAATCTCCAATCTCCAATCCCTATTATTGGAGACATCATGAACTCAAAACTATCAATCAAACTATTAGCTTTTTTATTTGTTGCGCTGCTGCCTTTGGCTGCTTGTGATCAGATAGGTGGGAATGGGGATGCGGAGGGGATTACGGCCGCCGGTGTTGTTGAGGCCACCCAAGTTACCGTTGCCCCAGCGTTAAGCGGCCGAGCGACCGAGATTTTTGTCTTTGAGGGAGATACGGTGACGACTGGCGATCCCCTGTTTCGCCTTGAAGATGAGGCATTGACTGCCCAACACGATCAAGCCGTGGCTGCGTTGGGAGCGGCTGAAGCGGGGTTGGATACGGCCGAAGCAGCGGTTGTCACTGTCGCCGCTTCCATGTCGTTGGCTGATGCGGCTGTGGATGCGGCCGAGGCGGCCGTTGCTGTTGCCGATGCGGCTGTAGATGCGGCCAATGCAGCCTTAGAAAGTGCATTGGCCGGCGTTGAAATTGCCGCAGTGCAATACCAGGCAGAACTTGCTGCCGCGCGTGCGGAAGCACAGCCGGCCCGCGCCGCTTCGTGGGAAGAAGACCTCTCCGATGAATTTTCCACGCCGCCCTGGTATTTCCAGAGCGAAGAGACGTTGGCTGCGGCCGAAGCGGAGGTAGAGGCTGCGCTTAGTTCGTTGGAAACTGAACGGGCGCACTATGACACGGTGATGTCTGATGATCGTTTTGCTGATTTTCACGCCGCTGAAACGCGATTGGCGGAGGCGCAAGCAGCATTTTTGGTCGCTGAAGATTTGCGTGACCGAAAAATTGCCACAACCAATGATGCCGAGATAGACGACTATGTGCAGTCGCTTTACGATTCGGCGTTGGCAGAGTTGGAGGCGGCGCAGTTGAATTATGATCAACTGCTTTCCAGCAATGCGGCCAGCGATGTGTTGGAGACTCGCGGCCGTTTGGCGGCGGCGACAGAGCGGTATGAAATTGCCCTTGACCGGGTGACGGGATTGATGACGGGTGAGGAATCGTTCGGGGTGCAGGCGGCGGGGGCAGGGCTGCGATTGGCAGAAACGGCCGTTTTCCAGGCCGAAGCGGGCATTGCCCAGGCGGAGGCGATGGCGAATGCGGCGCGAACGGCCGTGACGGCCGCTGAGTCGAGTAAAGGGCAAATTGAGGCCAGTGTGGCACAGGCAGAAACGGCCGTTACGCAAGCCGAGAAAATGGTCGATCAGGCGCAGGCGGCTGTTGATTTGATGGATATTCAGATGGAGCGGTTGGTTGTGACAGCGGCCGTTGACGGCACAATCATGACTCGCAATCTGGAACTGGGCGAAATTGTGCGGCCGGGCATGTCGGCGATGAGCATTGGCCAATTGGATGATCTGACGGTGACAGTTTACATTCCCGAAAACAAGTATGGACAAATTAGTTTGGGAGATCAGGCGCAGTTAACGGCCGATTCCTTCCCCGACGAAACATTTGACACCGTTGTCATCCGCATTGCCGACCAGGCAGAGTTTACGCCGCGCAATGTGCAAACAAAAGAGGAACGGCAGACGACCGTATACGCGGTTGAGCTGTCGGTGACTGACCCGGACGGCAAGCTGAAGCCGGGAATGCCGGCAGATGTAGAATTTGGGGAGTAGCGATTACCAAGTGCGACGCACCTGCGAGGTGCGTCGCACTTTTGCAGGTGAAAAATATGACTTCAATAGAAACACAAGATGACAATCAACCCCGATCATTTCCACGACCGGGCACAGGTTATTATGGCTATACTCAGGACGAAAATTACCATTCCAAATTCCTGGATAGTTTCAAGTACATCAATAAAGTGGTACGGCCGTTATACCGCTGGCGTATTTTGCCCCTTTTGGGCGCACATCATTGGGCACGTATGTATGTGATTACAACGATAGGTCGTAAATCGGGCAAAAAACGGGAGACCCCATTGGAATACTTCAAGCTGGACGGGGTGTTATATGGCGGTGTATCTAACCCGCGAAAATCCCAATGGCACAAGAATATCCTCGCTAATCCTGATCAGGTATGGGTGCAGCTTGGGTTTCATAGTTTTCAGGCGCGAATCGAATTTTTGGATGATGAAGAGTTCATCGAAAAGATTAAGTTGTATGCGTTGAAATTCCCTAAAATGGCAGCCACGGCATGGGGTTGGGATCCAGAGCGGGATGATGTGGAAACGGCCGATTTTTCACCGATGTTGAGAGTGTACCGTTTCTTCCGCATTCATGAACAGTAAATTTTCATCTATAGCAATGGCAAATGAGTCGTGAACACGTTTTTGTCCTTTTGGAAGCATAAAATCCGTTCATATTCTTTTTAACATTGCTATAGTAAAGAGATGCCCATCAACGGAGAATAATAATGGATAATTTAGCAGAGCAATCACGATCATTCCCCAGACCGGGAACGCCTTATTACGGCTACATTGACGATCCCAATTACCAATCCAGATTCTTGGGTAGTTTCAAGTACACAAACAAAATAATTCTTCCCTTGTATCGTGTACTGGCGCCAGTTTTTCGTTTGTTCAAGATGAAAATCTATATTCTAACGACAAAGGGGCGCAAAAGCGGCCTCATGCGTAAAACGCCGCTGGAATATGACGAGATTGACAGCGTTTTGCATGGCGCGGTTGCGAATCCCAGAAAGTCGCAATGGTACAAAAACATTATTGCCAACCCTGACGAAGTGTGGGCACAAATAGGATCGCGTAAATTTCATGCCCGAATCGAATTTCTGGATGACACCGGTACAATTGAGACCATGAAATATTACATCAGAACGCATCCCAGTTATGCAGATTTCATAGGTTGGGATCCTAAGATTGATGATTTGGAGACGGCCGATTTTTCACCGGTTCCCAAAGTTTGGCGTTTTTATCGCATCTATGAATATTAGCCATTTTGGCAACTGTTCGTAGGTGATGTTATTGGCGATAATGGAGGTATGATCATGCAAAAACGGTATAAACATTTGTTAGTGCCTTTGGACGGTTCAGAACTAGCTGAACTGGCTCTGGTTGACGCTTTTGCATTGGCTAAACTTATTGAAGCCGAAATGACGCTTTTGCGAGTCGTATTGCCCATCAAAGAAGTCATCGCTGAACATACGCACCACGCCATCTATGTTGATGAGCAATGGAAAACCAGAAAAAAACTGGCACGGGATTATCTGAATGACATCTGCAAACGGTATGATTGTGGAACGCTTACCATTCATACCGCTGTGAAAAAGGGGCCGGCCGCCGAGACGATTATTGATTACGCGCGCGAACATCCGATTGATCTCATTGTCATGGCTACTCATGGCCGGTCTGGGCTGAAACGTTGGGTCTATGGCAGTGTGGCCGATAAGGTGTTGCGCGGGGCTGATTCACATGTCTGGCTGGTGCGCGCTCATGGGTAGGTTCAATTAAGCGGGTCAAATATTATACTCACTGGTGGGGGAGCGCCTCTTCATAATTTCTACATAACTCCATTACATTTTCTTAAAACGATTTTCGTACACTACGGCCGACTTCAAGAGAAGGAGACCTTAAATGCTGCGAAAAAAATATTTTTGGATTGGTTTATTGATCATAACTCTGGCTGCGGCTGGAGGCGCTTATTGGTATTTGAATAGTCAGCCGGTGGAAGCGGCCGCAGAAGAGCCAGACCTGCAAACGGCCGTTGTGCGCCGCGGCGATATTATCGTTTCGGCTACCGGCGCGGCTACGATTATTCCGGCTGCGGAAGTGGCTTTGAACTTCCCTTTTGGCGGCGTGTTAGGTGAACTGCTGGTCGGTGTAGGCGACAAAGTTCAGGTTGGGGATGTGTTGGCCAGGGTGGATGAGGCAGATGCGGCAACGGCCGTTGTCAATGCCCAACTCCAGCTTTCCCAGGCCATCATGCAGACAGACAGTCAGGCTACGGAATCTGGCGTTAGTTACAACGACATCGCCATCGAACAAGCCCAACTGAATCTGGACAGCGCCCAAACGACGCTGGATGAACTGCACAATTGGGAGCCAGACCCGGACGATATTGCCAAAGCGGAAGCTGCTCTGGCGGCGGCGACAGCCGCTTATAATGCGGCGCGGGGGCAGGAAGCGGCTTCGGCCAGTAACATCACCGTCAACAATATTAACCGGGAACAAGCCCAACGAGATTTAGATGACGCCCAGGCTGCGTATGATACTGCTTTTGATTCTGGTCGAGAATGGGAATTGAATGATAGGCGCCTGGGGCCATTGTTAGAGGCGGAGCGAGATCGGGCGGAAGACAGTTTGCAAAAGGCACAAAACAATCTGGCGATTTCCCAGGCTAATTACAATTCCTCACTGTCCAGCAGTAACAACAGCAGTTCTACCAACGCCCAGAGTAATTTACTTAGCGCTGAACTGGCTTTGCAGGCGGCTCAGGAAGGACCAACGGAGGCTGAGATTACGGCCGCAGAAACGGCCGTGCGTCAGGCGGAACTGCAAGTCCAACAAGCCCAACTCAATCAGGAAGCAGACCAAATTTCACTGGCTCAGGCGCAGCTTAATGTGGAAACGGCCGTCCAAGCTTTAGCCGATACGGAATTAACTGCGCCACTGGCGGGCACCATTATGAGTGTCAATGCCGCGGTGGGGGAACAGGTGGGCACGGCCGTATTCATCACTCTGGCCGATCTGAGTCAGCCTATGTTGGAACTGTATCTGGATGAAACAGACCTGGACAAAGCCGGTATGGGGTTTGAAGTAGAGGTTGTTTTTGATGCCCTGCCAGACGAAACTTTTAGCGGCCATATTGTGCAGGTAGACCCCCAGTTGAGCCAGGTCAGCGGGGTATCGGCCGTGCGGGCAGTGATGCAGTTGGACGATTTTAACAAGCTGCAAACGCTGCCGGTTGGTTTGAATGCGACGGTGGAAGTGATTGGCGGCCGTGCCCAAAACACCTTGCTTGTGCCTGTGGAAGCGGTGCGTGAAATTGCCCCTGGACAATTCGCTGTCTTTGTGCTGGAAAATGACGAACCCACTATGAAAATTGTACAGGTAGGGCTGATGGATTTCACCTTTGCCGAAATTATCTCCGGCGTAGAAGAGGGGGATGAGGTGACGACCGGCATTATTGAGACGGGGCAGTGATCAGTTTTCAGTAATCGGTTTTCAGTTTTCAGTTGTCAGACGCACACTGAAAACTGTCAATGGAGAAAAAATGCAACCAATTATAGAAACAACCAATTTATGCAAGGTATACGGCATGGGTGATATTCAGGTAGCGGCGTTGGCTGGGGTCAATGTGCGGATTGACCCGGGTGAATTTGTGGCCGTGATGGGGCCGTCTGGTTCAGGTAAAAGTACGTTGATGAATATTTTGGGCTGTCTGGATCGGCCGACTGACGGCCGTTACCTTTTAGCTGGTGAAGATGTGAGCAATTTGGATAAGGTGCAGTTGGCTGGAATCCGTAACCGGCGTATTGGCTTCATTTTCCAATCTTTCAATTTGTTAGCTCGCACCAGCGCTCTGGAAAATGTGATGCTGCCTCTGGTGTACAAACGCAACGGGGTCAAGACGACCAAGGAACGGCAGGAGAAAGCAATGTCCGCTCTGGAAGCAGTGGGGCTGGCAGACCGGGCGCAGCATGTACCCAATGAACTCTCTGGCGGACAGTGGCAGCGGGTAGCCATTGCCCGTGCATTGGTCAATGACCCGGCGTTGGTGATGGCTGATGAACCGACTGGTAATCTGGACAGCAAAACCAGTCTTGAGATTTTAGAACTACTGCACGAGTTACACGGCCGTGGCCGAACCATCCTCATGGTGACGCATGAACCAGACTTGGCCGCCCAAACAGAACGCACCATTGTCTTAATTGATGGGCAGGTTGAATCAGACCCTAAGGGTTTCAAAAATCCTTAGGGTCTTGGAGAACAACAATGACAACAACAGACAGCAAAATAATTCCCCTGCTCCAGGCCAGCGCTGAGACAAAACCAGAAAGGATTTCGGGCATCATCAGCCCCCAGGCAATCATCAAAATTGCCTGGGAAGGGGTGGTGCGTAACAAGGTGCGCTCTCTGTTGACGATGTTAGGGGTCATTATTGGCGTAGCTGCCGTTATCATTATGATTTCTATTAGCGCCGGTACAGAAGCCCAAATTGCAGCTCAAATTGAAGGGCTGGGAGCTAATCTGGTTTTTGTGCAGGCTGGCTTTGGGCGCGGCGGGCCGGGCGGCGACAGCAATACGCCCCAACTTGTTTATGATGACAATGAACTGGTGGCCGGCATTAACGGTGTGGTGGGTACAGTTGTAGAAATGCCCACCGCGCAAACAATTAAGACCGGCAGCAATTCTTTAACGGACGTGTCATTGGTGGGGACGACGCCTGATTTTCCTTCTGTGCGTGAGGTGATGGTAGCCGACGGCCGTTTCTTTAATGAGCAAGAATTGGAACGTTCTAGCAAAGTGGCTGTGTTGGGGGCTGGTATTGCCGCCGATTTGTTTGGGGATGAAAATCCTATCGGCCAATCGTTTACGGCCGGAACGACCAAACTCACAGTTATTGGCGTGGCCGATGAAAAAGGAATTGTCGGCAATACCGATTTTGACGCCCAGATTTACATCCCCATTACGCTGGTATTTGACAAATTCCTGCCTTCCCAATTCGCTCGTTTTATAGGCGACCGGGTACGTATTATTTATGCTCAGATAGATGAAGCGGCCAACATAGAAGATGTTATTTTGCAGATAGAGTTGAAGTTGGCTAACAGTAAAGAGGTGGCAGTGGAGGAACTGCCGTTCACCATTCAAACCCAACAAGACATTATTGAAACCCAAAGCGCCACCACAGAAGCGTTTCGTAATTTGCTGGCCTGGGTGGCCGGTGTGTCGCTGCTGGTGGGGGGTATTGGCATTATGAATATCATGCTGGTCAGTGTAACAGAGCGTACACGAGAGATCGGTATCCGGCAGTCGGTGGGGGCGACACCCAATGATATCCGCCTGCAATTTTTAACCGAATCGCTGATGTTGAGCTTGGTCGGTGGGCTGATAGGTGTGGTTTTGGGTGTTGGTGGGTCTGTTTTATTTGGACGAACGGGTGATATGCCGACGGTCATTGTGCCCGGTTCGATTTTATTGGCGTTTGGTTCGGCGGCGGCCGTCGGTGTTTTCTTTGGCTTTTTCCCGGCCAATAAAGCGGCGCAGTTGGACCCAATTGATGCTTTGCGGCATGAGTAGGTGGATGGCGTTTCGTGGAAACCTGTGAGGTTTCAAGCGACCTACGGCCGCAAACCTCGCAGGTTTGTATACATTTGTGTAAGGAAAATAATGATGAAAAATCAGTTTGTTTTAGGAAGCTTGTTGATTGTTTTGGTGTTGACAGCGTGTGGGGGTGGTGGGGAAACGGCCGTTTCCCCACCCGATACGCAAACAGAATTGGTGGCTGAAATTGTTGATGAGGGCGGTTCAGATACGGCCGACACCGGCACAGCGGCCGTGCTAACCGAAGATTATACAGATGCCCTCTCTATCCAATCACAGTTGATAGCGGGTACGTTCAATTTGGAAGGAACGCTGCTGGCGGTAGATGCGGGGCTGGCTGCGGAACTGCTGCCTTTGTGGCAGGCCATGCAAACATTGGGCCGCAATGATACAACGGCCAAAGTAGAATTAACGGCCGTGTTAAACCAGATTCAAAACACCATGCTGCCCGAACAAATAGAGGCTATTATTGCCATGCAGTTGACTCAGGAAGATGCTCAGGCGGTTGTGCAGGAAGTGGGCGGTGGCTTTCGGGGCGGCGGCTTTGGCCCGGCCGGTGAAAATAATAACGACGCCGGCGCTGGTGGCGGCGGTTTTCGCGGCGGCCTTCCAGGGGGCAGGCCAGGCGGGGGTGGCGGCCCGGAGGGAATCGGCCAGTTGAGCGAAGATGAACGGGCTACTCGTGTGGCCGAACGCTTTGGGTCGCAAGCTGGTAATGATGTCATGGCTCAAATCTTACTGGGGCCGTTGATCCGTACTTTACAGGTGCGAGCCGGGGTGGTGGATGAGAGTGAATTGGCAGACGGCCGTGCCCCGGCTGGCTTTGGCGGCATTCTGGAACTGGTGGCGGACGAAACGGGACTCACACTAGAAGAGGTGCGGGCACAATTGCAGGCTGGGGAAACTGCGACCGACATTGTGGCGGCTAATGGTGGCGATATTGCGGCCGTGCAAGCAGCTTTGCAAGAGCAATTTAGCCAGAACCCCAACCTGAGTCAGGAAGAGATAGAAACCCGCATTGATAATTTTTTGAACGGCGTCGGACCGGATAATTAACAATAACCTTCAAGAGGATACTAGACCTACGAGGTTTGCTAAACCTCGTAGGTCTACGGCAACTACCCTTGGGGGCCAAAATGCCGTCTCACTTCACGGATCAGCGTTTGGGTGCTGTATGGTTTTGGGATGAAACCGGCCAGACCTTTACCAACGAGGCGGCGCGTGGCTTCTACCTGATTATAACCGGACGATAAGACGACCCGTACGTTTGGGTTAATCTGACGCAGGCGACGGAACACATCTACGCCGCTCATATGGGGCATAGAGAGATCTAGTAATACCAATGATATTTCACCCATGCGCTCTCTCGCGTTAATGATTGTACGATTGCCAAACTGTGTCACAATATCCTTGTTCATGCGTGGGTCTATCTGAGCATCCTCCACAACCACAATATGATCTATAGTGAGCATCTCTTCTAAAATAAACATCCCCCTTGATCTTAAATACCAGCGCTTCATCGTCCAAATCTTGGGCTGCTTCACCGGAGATTGATAATAGTCTGGTATGTTCCCTATCTTCATCCACAAGATAAATCCAGGCGCTTCTATAACCGAGGATAGTTTGAATTTCTTGTTGTAAAGGCAATGTAATTTCAGCATAGGTTCTGACCTGCTCCAGCTT
>JAAEOP010000312.1 GCA_024223125.1 Chloroflexota bacterium | reverse complement strand
TGGTCGGCTGTCCCCTTGGGTGTCCAAATGATTGGCTGGATCCTTTTAGCCGCGGCCGGTGTGATGGTCTGGCATGTGATGATGACGAACGCCTATCTCTCAAGCTGGGCGCGAATACAAGATGACCGCGGGCAAGTGGTCATCCAAGAAGGGATGTACCGGCACATAAGACATCCGATGTATCTTGGGGTTATTGTGGGTTTTCTGGGGATACCCCTGATGTTGAATTCCTGGTGGGCGATGCTCCCAAGCGTTGTAATCGTTGGATTGTTTGTCTATCGAACATATCGGGAAGACCAAATGTTGACAGAAGGCCTGGCTGGATATACTGAATACACCGAAAAAGTGAGATACAGACTGCTGCCCGGGATATGGTAGGGACAATTGGCCGCGCGCGCTGCCCTGACCCATTGCCGTATGCCCTCGGCTACCTGCGGCGGTAGAGTGACGCCTGTTCGTTGGGCGAAGGAGTTAGTGGTGAATCGCAAAGGTGAACAAATTGGATGGATCGGTGGCTGGCTTGGGGGTTTTCTCTGGTTGGGTCTGCTATCTGTTGTTTGGCTATTCCAAGGCAAAATTGGCGATGGAATATTAGGTGTGGTGTTATTTGTGGCCGCAATCATAACCATCATTATGACCGCGCCTTGGAAGCATCCAAATACGAAATACTGGAAATTAATGCTGCCAATTTACCTGCTATTTATTGCTTCAATCGCCTTGTGTATCCACCTGTATGACGGGCTGGGAAGTCTTGGGTTGAATTGGATGGCTTTCTTTTGGGTAATCCCTTGCTTTATACCATTTGTAACCGCTGGCAATCGAACATGGAACAGCAGCGCTTAACAAGGCAAGTGCATTCGGACGCCAAAAAGTGCTGCTCGCTCTGCTTTTTACCACTGGTGGTTTGCGACGGTTTGATGTTGCGTGCCCGTCTGTTAGTTGCTTGAAGGAGGCAGGATCAAAATGAAAAGTTGGAAATCATTGCTAAAGGCTGACGCCACAGAATGGTTATTGGAAGACACCAATCCTTCAGTGAAATATTTTACTCTCCGATGGCTTTTGGACAAATCGGAAGACGATTTGGAAGTTGTATCAGCAAGCCAGGCCATTGCCCAATCTGATTCTGTGAAGAAACTCCTGAGAAGACAGCGGCCCGAAGGATATTGGGGTACAGATACCCGGCCACACCACGGTACAAAGGGTAATTTGTTGCTTTTGAAGTGGATAGGCTATCGGGGAGATGAGGGGGTTAAAAAAGCGATGGATTATCGGATTAATGGCTGTTTGAAAGAAGATGGGGCATACGGTGTTGAACTCAAAGGGCGAATTGTCAAACTTCCCTGCCACGGGGCTGATTTGCTGGGTCAGATGTTGTGGTTCGGATATAAAGATGATCCGCAGGCGCAAAAATTGCTCAGATGGCTGGTGCAAATACAAGGCGAAGATGGGATATGGCCGTGTGTCTCCAAATTGAGACCTTTCTCTTGTCTGTGGGCAACGGCCGATGTGTTGCGAGTGTACCGAGACTTACCATCTGAATGGCTTACGCCGCAAATTGTAGCGTCAAGACGTTTGGCAGTTGAACAGTTTTTGAATTCGAATTTGTATCAATACGGGAAAACAAAGCCGAGTCCAAGGTGGCTGGCGTTTGGGTTTCCGTTGCAATGGGATTCGGATATATTAGAAGTGTTAGAGTTATTGGCGCCGCATGTTTCCCCAGACGAAGAACGAATTCAAGCGGGTCTCAATTTAGTTCTCGAAAAGCAGGACCGCGCAGGTCGTTGGCCCTGTGAAAAGCACCCGAAAGGTGGCCGGTGGATGAAGAAGTTTATAGAATTTGACGAACTTGGTCAACCGTCAAAATGGGTCACTCTTCACGCAATGAAGATGTTGAGAGCGTTATATGAGAAGAAAACTGATTGAGAATGTTGCTATAGAAAATAGCGAGAGTTGACAGGCAGCAGACGACCGGGGAACGCGGAAAACCCTGCCGTGGTTGGTGTGGCTATCACCCATATGGTAGAATAGAATCATTGCAAACAAAGAAGATGCCGGGCCGCAATTACAACATATCCGGCGACAACCTACTGCGGGTGGCAGTGGACACGTTTACGGCAACATATTTCAGCCGCTCGCACAATGTTGGTTTTGTGCGGGCGGTTTTTGGTTATCAAAAGGGAGAGTATTTATGCCACAGCTTAGAAAGTATATGGTCGTTGGGATTGCTGTATTATTATTGTCATTATCTTTGGCGTGCGCTGCCAGTTCTTATTTGCCGGAGCGGAATGATTCCGCCACAGACGTGCAGGAACACACATCGGCAATTGGTGAAATGGCGCCGAATTTCACTTTGATGACGCCTGGTGGTGACAAAGTCGAACTCAGCGAGTTTCAAGGCCGCCCTGTCGTCCTGAATTTTTGGACATCGTGGTGCGGCCCGTGCCGGATGGAAATGCCCGATTTCCAGGAAGTACACCAGACATACTCGGAGGCCGGTCTGGTCATCCTGGGGGTGAATGTTGAAGAAACGTCCGGAACCGTAACAAACTATGCCGACGAATTGGGGCTGACGTTCACATTATTGCTGGACAGTAAAGGATCGGTGAGCGAAAGCTACCAAATACGCGCGTTCCCGACCACTTTTTTCCTGGACTCCAGCGGCGTAATTCAGCACGTCCAGGTGGGCACAATGGCGAAAGCTGACATCGAACATGCTTTGAGCGCGCACTTGGAATTCTCATCTTCGCAAACGACATCCGAAGACGAAGCGCCTGAAGTTGGCATTTCCGCGGAAACAGACGCCGCACCCCGGCTGGAGGGCTGTGTATCGACATCGGCCCTCAACGTTCGAATAGGCCCCGGCACAAATCACTCTGTTGTTGATTGGATTACCGAAGACGAATGTTTTATGTTTGATGGACGAAATGCAGACAGCTCGTGGCTCCGATTATCACCCGACAAAACGAAAAACGGGACCAGGCTCTGGGTGTCGGCCAAATACATAAACCTGGAAGACGACATCTCCCTTTTGACGATCATTGAGTAAGGAATGGGCCGCCCTCGCTTATACAGACAAAACCGCGCCCGAAGGCGCAGGACGGGTATTGACCTATGGTAGAATAGCCTCATTGCAAACAAAGAAGATGCCGGGCCACAATTACAACGTACCCGGCGACAACCTACTGCGGGTGGCAGTGGACACGTTTATGGCAGCATGGCTGCTCGCACAATGTTGGGCGGCGCAGATTCAATCCAAAAAAGACCAATATCGCTGCTTGCAAATTTGTTCGCCTAATTGTGCTCTTGCGATTTCTAGTGCAGTTGGGCATAAGTCTCAGACAGGTTATTGAGTTGAAATCCAGACTGTTTCAAACTCAAGGAGTTTGCAGTACTTTGCGCTGTAACCATAAACCTGTCAAGCACTTCTGCCGCAAAGGACTAGCTTACTCATAATGTAAGCCCTATTGAAAGGAGAACCAAATCTTATGAAATACGTTCGCTGGATCGGAGCTGTTATCTTAATACTAATCATGGGTTATCTGAGTGCCTTTGGTTTATTTGCTGACTCAAAAATATCTGAATTTCTCAGCATTGTTTTAATGTTCGTAGCTGGTAGTGCCGGCGTGGGCGCATTAATTCCCGAGCGCTGGAAGCTATCTTTATTATGTGGCTGGGGTGCCGTTTCAATGGTTGTCCTTGAAATTGGATACAGCATTGGACGCGAACCTGTTGCGGGTCAGCAACCCACAGCTCAAGTATTGCTCATCGGCCTTAGCGCCATTGGGCTTGCCTTGCTGGGTGGATATATCGGTTACCGAATACGTACCAGAAACGGATGGCCAAACAACCAACTGCCAACCGTCACTTAATAAGGCGTAGTTTGTATGCAATCCCAAAAGCTCAGTACTGTTATTGACAACGGCGGAGCGATGCGCTTTTCATAGTGATGAAATCGTGGTGAAGCGCCCCGTCTTGTT
>JAAEOP010000311.1 GCA_024223125.1 Chloroflexota bacterium | reverse complement strand
GTTCACGCCATGCCGCCACGTAGGGCGGCGCTACCATATCGTGAATAGATGACCTGGCCGAAACGATGACCAACGCCGTGGGTTTCGATGAAAAAGACGTCATATTGTTCTTTTTTTCGTGTATTTCGTGTACCTGTCCTGAGCTTTGTCGAAGGGTTTCGTGGTTAAAAAAATCTGGCCGCCAGGCGCTTCTTCGATCATATTCCCCATGTCAGCCACTGCTCGCCGCCCCACTCAATCGCCTTGCCGATCAGGTTTCCCAGGGCTACCGCCTCATACTATTATGCCATTACGACGTTATACCATTACACTATTACACCATCATGATGAGAGAATGTCTGTCTTCTCAGCTTTCGGAGGATTGGCCGCGCAGCAGTTTTAGCAAATATTTGCGTAAGGCTTCTACGATAATATCGTTGATTTGAGCGCACGAAACGCCAACTCTTCGCATTGCAGTGGAATCAGAATCAAGTGTGAGGCGATCAGCGCATTGGATAAGAGCCGGCCTAAATAAGGC
>JAAEOP010000310.1 GCA_024223125.1 Chloroflexota bacterium | reverse complement strand
GTACTATAATTTGTACAGTGAACGGCCGTAGCAACCTGAGGTGATGAGGTAGAGTTTCTAACCCCGGTGAAAGTATAGAGAGATTCATACCCAGTAGGTGGGGCATCAGCTACACCAGACGTTTCTATGCCTTGGGCATTAACTTTGATTACAGGCTCTGTGTAAATAATACCTACCATAACCCCCAACCCCAAAAATAGAGATAGCACAATTAACTTAATAACATGGTTTTTCATTTTTCCTCCCATAAAAATTACGGCATGGTTCAGAATCCCGGAAAGTTAGTTTTACAGATTCCATCGAATTTAGTGGTAAACTCTGATACGCTGTGGAAACTTGCCGAATTTTAGCTTGGAACAGCCTCAACAGGGCAAAAAATGCATTTTCAAGCCTGAATTTGTGCAAAACACAGCCATCTAAAGTTAAAATCAAGGCTTTTTAGCACTCCAGGCCGTAGAGTGCTAAGGAGAAATCCATTACCACTAAATTAGGGGGAATGTGCCGCCACCTGCTCCCACAGCGTTTCCGCCTGTTGCAGATTGAAAGCCGGCCCATCCGGCGCAGGTCGCCGGCAACCTTGAATGAAGGACTCCCGGATGCGGGTCATTTCCTCCGGCTGAAACTTGCTCAGCCCTCGCCGCAGGTGGTCGGCCTGCTCCCAGCTCAAGCCGGCAATTTCCGTGGCCACTCGCAAGATCTGCTCCTGGAAAAGCAGCACCCCTTTGGTTGTCCCCAGAATCGGCTCCAAGGTTGGATGCAGAAAGGAGACGGCCTCCTCGCCCCGATAGCGACGGACAAAATGTTGGGCCATCCCCCCGGTGGCCGGCCCCGGCTTGAAAAAAGCGTTGGCCACGGCCAGATCCCGCACTGATTTGACCCGCAGCTGGCGCAGCGTTTTGCGCGCCCCTTCCGACTCGCACTGAAATACACCCACCGTGTCGCCCTGAGTTAAAAGGTCGCCGGTTTGGCGATCATCCAATGGAATATCGGCCGACTCAAACTGGGGGTCGTGCCGATTCCGGATCAGGTCGGCGGCATCGGCAATGACGGTCAAAGCGCTGATGCCCAGCAAGTCCAGTTTGGGTAAGCCCACGGCCTCGACATCCTGGTGATCGAACTGGGTTAATCAGAAAACCTTTGGGGTTGTTTGGGGTATTCCGTGCAAGCCCCCAGATATAGTGGTGAGGTCATCAGGCAACTCCGGCGAAGAGGCGATAACCTTCAAGGTCAAGAAAAATGCGTTGGAAGAGATGATCGACATTGAAGATACCATAACAACGG
>JAAEOP010000309.1 GCA_024223125.1 Chloroflexota bacterium | reverse complement strand
GGCTATCCATGACGATGTGATGGTGGTTGGCGCTCAGTCTACGGTAGATTCTTCTGATGTGGTTCTGGTTTTCAGACGGGATATGAGTGGCAGTTGGAGCCACACGCAAGTCTTGTCAGAAACTAATACAACACAATATGGAACATCCGTGGCGTTGGATGAAAGTGTTTTAGTTGTCTCTGATCGTCATGGCTTCACGGATGCTGTTTACATCTACGCGCCTGATGTCAACGGCAACTGGGTTTTACAGCAGCAAATAACCGAGAGCGGAGGCAATTATGGGAACAGCGTCGCTATTGACAACGGCCGTCTTGTTGTCGGCGCGCCCGATAAACATATCAGTTCATCGGCTTCCGGCGCTGTTTATGTCTATGAACACAATGGCACGAACTGGGCACGAACAACCACCCTGTTGGCCAGCGATAGGGATACAGGCCACCTGTTTGGTCATAGCGTGGCCATTGAAGGGGACACCATTCTAATTGGCGCCCCGCAATGGAGTGATCCCTCACAAAGTGGTTCCTTTGGGGGCGCCGCTTACCTCTTTGATTGGAATGGTAGTAACTGGGTTGAAACCCAAAGATTAGATATTCCCGATGGCATTACCTATGATCCTGCCTGGTTTGGTCAGGCTGTCGATCTAAGTGGTACAACGGCCATCATTGGCGCTCCCGGCATAGACAGCGCGGCTTACAATGCGGGCGGCGCTTATATCTTTACCAAATCGCCAAGCGGTTGGGCGCTGGTGGAAAGGTTAGACTCGCCTCCCCTCAATTTAGGCGCCAATTTCGGTATAGATGTAGCTGTTTCTAACGTCAATCAGGCTTTTGTGGGCACTCCAGGAGTAAGCAACCTTATCAGTGGCGCGGCCTATGTTTACGTCGGCCCTAATAACGAACCACAAGCCATCACCGATACCATCCGCACCAATACCGACACCCCGGTTACGTTCGCTGTCTTGAGTAACGATTTTGATCTAAATCTGGACCCGTTGACAATTACCCAGATTAGCCAACCAGGAAATGGCATGGCCGTTCTCAACCTCGACCAGACACTAACCTACACCCCGACAGCCATCTTCCACGGCGCGGACAGCCTCACCTACACTATCAGTGATGGGCAGGGAGGGACAGATGTGGGTCAGGTGACTGTTTTGGTTAACGATCCGCCTTTGCCACAGCCGGATACAGCCTCTACACTAGAAGACACGGCCGTAGATATTGACGTTCTGAACAATGACAGCGATCCCAATGG
>JAAEOP010000308.1 GCA_024223125.1 Chloroflexota bacterium | reverse complement strand
TTCTGACTGCGGCCGACAACCCACCCACCCACTTTGGCTACGGCAAAGACAACACCGCCTTCAAAGGCAACCATATACGCTGTTTGAGCGACGCCGTAGCTGGCGTCGTAGCCACCGACCCAGACATCGCCGCCGAAGCGCTGGCCTTGATCGAGGTTGAGTACGAACCCTTACCGGCCATATTTACCCCGGCCGATGCGCTGGCAGAAGGCGCTCCCCTCATCCACTCCGAACGACGCTCAAACTTATTCCAAACGTACAACTACCAACATGGCGATCTGGCGCTGGGTGAAGCCGAATCAGATGAAATCATCAGTGCCAACTTCAAGCTGCCCTACGTCTCTCATGCCTGCATGGAAACGAGCGTCATCGTGGCCCGGTTTGATCATCATGACCATTTGACCATTTGGAGTACGACCCAAATCCCATTTTTGCTACAACGGGATTTGTCGGAAGCGTTGGGCATACCAGGCAGCCAAATTCGCATTATCCAAACAGCCATCGGCGGCGCATTTGGCCGCGGGCTAGACATCTATCCTTACGAACCCATCGCCGCCCTTATGGCTCGTAAAACAGGCCAGCCCGTTCGTATTTCCTTCTCCCGTCATGAAGAGTTTCTGGCCGCCCCAGTACGCCAACCAGTCGAGGTAACGATGCGGGCTGGGGTGCAGAAAGACGGCCGACTTACCTTCCGCGATGTTGTTGCCGAGTTAGACGTGGGCGCATACATTTCTTGGGGATCGGTCACGCCGCTAGTCATGATGGAAACAATCGCCTCCCTGTACAGAGTGCCCCATGCCCGTTTCCAGGCCGACTGTGTTTATACCAATAATCCCATCACCGGGGCTGTGCGTGGGTATGGCAATCCCCAATCTACCTTTTTTGTAGAAACAATGATGGACCGGCTGGCCGAAGCGATCCACATGGACCCGGTCGAGTTCCGTATTCGCAACGCCAACATCCCCAACAGCGAAACCCCCCAGGGCTTGATCATTACTTCCTGCGGTTTGAAAGAATGTTTGCAAGCCGTCGCTGCTGCCGCCGACCGTGGCCCAAAAGAGCAGAGGAGTAGGGAAGCAGGGGGGAAAATCTCCCAATCCTTCGATTCAGCTCAGGACAAGCCTTCCATTCTCCCAATCTCCCAATCTCCTATCTCCAATCCCCACTTAAAACGGGGTATCGGTTTTGCCTCTACGCTCAATGTTGGCGGCGGCGCTCGTATCTATCGCAGTGATGGCTGTGGGGCGACGGTGAAGGTGGATGATTTTGGTCATGTGACCGTGATTACAGGGTCTACTGAAATTGGGCAGGGGTCGGAAACGATTTTGGCTCAAATTGTAGCCGAGACGCTGGGTACACGTCTGGAAGATGTGACTGTGATCAACAGTGATACGGATGTCAAACCTTGGGATGTGGGCGTTCATGCCAGCCGAACGACATATATTGCCGGCAATGCGGCTTATTTAGCGGCCGTCGAAGCCCGCAGCCAAATTTTTGAAACGGCCGCTGAAATCTTATCCACCTCCCCAGACAACCTGATCGCCTACGATGGCACAATTCACGTCCGCGATGCTGAAGAGCAAACCATTGGTCTGGGTCGGGCCGTTCGCAAACGTCACTTCCGGGCTGGCGGACAGGTGGTCATCGGCGAAGGTTGGTATGATCCGCCCACCGAATTGGTGGATAAAAAGACGTACAAAGGCAACATTTCGGCCACTTACGGTTTTGGTACACAAATGGCCGAAGTGGAAGTAGATACGGAAACGGGTCAGGTACGGGTGCTGCGTCTGGTGTGCGCCAATGATGTCGGCCGGGCGATTAACCCTATGGCTGTTGAAGGTCAAATTGAAGGGGGCGCCCAAATGGGATTGGGCTATGCCCTGACGGAAGAGGTGATTGTGCAAAACGGCCGTGTCCTCAATCCCGATTTTCTCGACTACAAATTATTCACGGCCGCCGATATGCCCGCATTAGAAACAATCATTATTGAAACGGACGACCCTGGCGGCCCATTTGGGGCCAAGGGCGTTGGAGAGATGGGTGGCACGCCCACGGCCGCAGCCATCGCCAATGCCATTTATAACGCCATAGGTATACGGTTGACCCAGGTTCCGATGACGGCCGAACGCATTCTAGCAGCCTTAGATCAGAAGAACTTAAAGGAGACTTCGTGAAAACATCCCCCCAACTAAATCCGCATTTACTTCAGGTGCCGCTTTACACGCCTGGTAGATCAGTTGAAGAAGTCATGTCGGAACTGGGACTGGAAACAGTTACCAAAATGGCCTCCAATGAAAGCCCTGTAGGCTCCTCGACGCTGGCGCTGACGGCCGCGCATGAAATGCTCGGCAAAGCGCATCGTTATCCGGGCCAGTTAGATCAGCGGCTGCGCCAGAAATTGGCCCGGCGGCTGGGACACTCGTTGACTGAACACAACATTGTGCTGGCCAACGGGGGGACAAATGCATTACATATGCTCACCCAGGCTTTTGTGTTTGATGGCGGGAACAGTGTCATGAGTCGGGTGACTTTTCCTCTGTACAACATCTTCACACTTACTTTTGGCGGCCAAAGTAGGCAAGTCAAACCCACGCCCACCTATGAACATGATTTACAATCCATGCTGGCCCATATTGATGACGATACTCGCCTCATCTACTTGTGTTCACCCAACAACCCATCGGGACACATTATCAGCCAGATGGCCGCCGATGATTTCTTGGCCCAAGTCCCCTCCCATGTCGTCGTCATTTTTGACGAAGCTTATTTCGATTATGTAACCGATTCTGAATATCCAGATACTTTGGAGTATGTCACGGCCGCACGCAATGTCCTCATTTTACGCACTTTTTCCAAGTCGGCCGGATTAGCCAACATGCGTATCGGTTATTTGATCGGCCCCCGACAATTAACTGACTATGTACGCCGGGCACAGCTACCTTTTCACGTTAACGAAATTTCCCTGGCGGCCGCATACGCCAGCCTGGATGATGAAAGCTATCACAAAAAACATCGGCAAACGGTCTTGGACGGGCGAGATTTTTTGTACACGCAGTTATCTGCGCTGGGGTTGAGCTGTCTTTCTAGCCAGGCTAATTTTGTCACCATTGTTGATCCGCCACTGCCCGTACCTGAATTAGTGGACTCTCTCTTGCGCCGGGGCGTCATTGTACGCGGAATGGGCGGTTTTGGTCTGCCCAATGGCGTTCGGGTAAGTGTAGGATCAACGGCCGCTAACCAGAAATTTATTGAGGCAATGAAAGCTATATTGGGAGATTAAGAGATTGGAGATTAAATCTCTCAATCTCCAATCTCCAATCTCCAATCTCAAAAAAGCATGTCACTATTTTCATCCTTAACGGTACTTTCGATAGAACAGGCAACCACATTGCCTTTTATGACCCTGAGGCTGGCGGAAGAGGGCGCTCGTGTCATTCGGCTGGAAAATCCGCCATACGGCGACCCCAATCGCTGGATTGGTCCGGAGGTATTGCCGGCCGGAGAAAACTTTGAAAAGGGGATGAATGCCTACTTCTTGCCCAATAATCTGGGGAAAGAGTCTATAACGCTCAATCTGGGTTCGGCCAACGGCCGTGCCCTCCTCCACCATCTCATCCGCGACCTACCAGTAGACATTTTTGCCACCAATCAGCGAGCGCGCGCCTACCAGAAGTTAGGCATTAACTACAAGACACTCAGCGCCATCAAACCCGACTTGATCTGGCTGGGCATTACCGGCTTTGGCCCCCAAAGTGATGAGGCGGCGTATGACCCCATCTTGCAAGCCCGTGCTGGCTGGATGGATTTGACCGGCGAGCCAGACGGCGCTCCCCAGGTATTTGGCCTGCCCCTGGTGGATTTGGGCGCGGGCGAACATGCGTATGGGCAGGTGATGAAAGCGCTCTATCGCCGCGCTGTCACTGGTGAAGGAAGCCGGATTGATCTTTCGATGTTGCAATCGGCCGTTTCCTGGATGGTGTCTCCGGTGATGCTTTCCCAAAGTTTTGATATTCCCATTACCCGGCGGGGAAACACACATCAATTCTTTGCCCCAGTGACACTTTTGCCTACGGCCGATGACTTTATCTACATTTCGCTTGGCAACGACCGGCAGTGGCAGGCACTGACTCAACTGCCGGGATTTGAATCTTTGGCTCGTCCGGAATATGCCCGCAATGCCGGTCGGATTGGGGATAAGGAGCGGTTTTATAAGACGTTAACGGCCGTGACCCGCCGCCAGACAAGCGCTGAACTCCTGACCCAATTCCGAGAAATCGGCGCCCCGTCCTCTCGCGTGAACTCATTACCAGAGGTGTGCGCCGACCCGCTCATTGCCGAAACGATGGTACGCGCCACTGATTCGCACACAAACACGGAGATCGCCATTTCAGCGCCGCCCCATATTCCGGATCATTTAACCCAACAGGAAATGAGGCTGGCTTTCCCACCCCGTTTAGGCGAGCATAATGAGGCTGTATACGGCCGTTTGGGGTACGACGTTAACCAGCTTCAGGCACAAGGCACAATTTGAAGTTAGGCGGTACTCACTCAGACCGGCGAGGTTTCCAAAACCTCGCCGGTCTTGGCAAGTACAAAAGGAAACACAATCATGGATTTTTCCTTATCAGATGAACAACAACTGTTTCAAGAATCGGTACGCAATTTTGTAGACCGGGAAATTGTTCCCGTTGCGGCCGAGATAGATGAACTTGGCGAATTTCCCCATGCGCTCTTTCAGCGTTGTGCTATGAATGGCTATTTTGGGCTACGTTACCCGGAATCTGTTGATGGCATGGCAGCCGATTTTGTCACCTATTGCCTGATGATTGCTGAATTAGCGCGTGGCTCTTTGTCTCTGGCGGCCGCTGTGGCTATGCAAAGCTTGATGGGTACGGATTTGATTTTCCGCTGCGGCTCAGACGATCATCGCCAACGATTGGTGGCCCCGGCCTTACGCGGCGAAAAGATCGGTACGATTGCGATGACGGAACCAGATTTTGGCTCTGACCTGGGCGGCATGACAACACGAGCAACGCGGACAGATACGGGGTGGGTGTTGAACGGCCGTAAAATGTGGATTACTTCCGCTACCGTAGCCGACTTCTTCACCGTCGCCGCCAAGACAGACCCAGACGCCGGTTTCAAAGGCATTGACCTGTTCCTGGTAGAAAAAGGCACATCGGGCCTAGCTGTCGGACGGCGTATTGAAAAGCTAGGCGTCCGCGCCTCAGAAACATCAGAGTTGATTCTGGAAGATGTGCATATTCCGGCCGACAATTTATTGGGAGAGCTAGGCACAGGTTTCAAAAATCTGGGCGGCATCCTCACCCAAATTCGGGTGATGACGGGCGCTTTGGGGCTAGGATTGGGCGAGGCGGCATTGGATCAGGCAATGACGTATGCGAATGAACGGGTGCAGTTCGGCCGTCCCATTGGTGCGTTCCAGGCCATCAACCACAAAATCGCGCAGATGGGAACTCAGTTGGAAGCGGCGCGGGGTTTAGTTTACCGGGCTGCCTGGCAAATTGACCAGGGAAAAGATGATATGAAATTGGCAGCGATGGCTAAATTATTCGCCACCGAAGCGGCCAATGAGATTGCCGATGAATGTACGCGCATTTTAGGCAGCTATGGTTTTGCCATGGAGTATGACGCGCAACGGTATTTTCGCGACGGCCGTTTTCTCCTCTACGGCGGCGGCACATCAGAACTATTACACACCATCATTGCCCGCGAAATGGGCGTACCCAAGCGGCGGCAGAAATAAAGCTAGACGGCTGTCGGAGAACTAATGAATAGAACGCGGATGAACACAGATTTTCAGAATTTTCATGGATTTTTCTTATCAGTATCTGCGAAAATCCAACAAATCCGCGTCCCATTTTTTCTTTTCCGACAGTCTGCCAAAAATAACAAAGGAGAACAGGATGGCAAACATACGGGTGTTAATCGCTAAACCAGGTTTGGATGGGCATGATCGGGGGGCGAAGGTAGTGGCGTTGGCGCTGCGTGACGCTGGTTTTGAGGTTATTTACACGGGACTGCACCAAACGGTAGATGAAATTACGACGACTGCGCTGCAAGAGGATGTAGATGTGATCGGCTTGTCAATCCTTTCTGGGGCACACATACCGATTACCAAAAAGTTGATGGCCCAACTGCAAGAACAAAACCTCAACGACAAAACAGTAATCATCGGCGGCAACATCCCCGAACAAGATATTGCCATACT
This sequence comes from Chloroflexota bacterium, assembly GCA_024223125.1. The sequence continues at coordinate 1,697 of JAAEOP010000308.1, read as the reverse complement.
TAAAGAATTGGGGGTCACGGCCGTTTTCCCCACCGGCAGTCAATTTGATGAGATGACGGCCGTTATTCGAGAGACGATGGCTGACGACTGACGGACGACGGTTGACGGTCATCGGTCGTTCGTCGTCGGTCAACGGAGAACAAACTATGTCCCAACAAATAGATCATGTTTTTTTAGAATCTGGTATTGAAGTGAAGCCGGTTTATGGGCCGGAGGATTTGGCTGGAACAAATATTGAGGCGGAGATTGGGCAGCCAGGTGAATACCCCTTTACTCGCGGTATTCATGCAAATATGTATCGGCAACGGCCGTTTACCATGCGCCAATATGCCGGCTTCGGTACGCCCACAGAAACGAACGAACGTTTCAAATTCCTGATTGCCAACGGCCAAAATGCGTTGAACGTTGCCTTTGACCTGCCAACACAAATGGGGTTGGATTCAAACGATCCGTTGGCCGAAGGAGAAGTAGGGCGCGTGGGCATGGCCGTAGATTCTCTGGCCGATATGGAAGTAGCCTTTGCCGGTGTTCCCATCGAAAAGATCAGCGTCTCTCTGACCATTAACGCCCTGGCCACGCCGATTATGGCGATGTACTTTGTCATGGCTGAAAAACGGGGGCTGCCGCTGGCGCAGGTGCGAGGCACGGCACAAAACGACATTCTCAAAGAGTATATCGGCCGGGGCGCGTGGGTTTTTCCAGTGGAACCGGCCGTGCGCTTGATTGGGGACACGATTGAATTTTGTGCCCGCCATGCACCCAAATATTATCCCGTCTCCGTCTGTGGCTACCATATCCGCGAGTCTGGGGCCAACCCGGTGCAGGAAATTGCTTACGCCTACAGCATTGCCCGCGCTTACATTCAAATTGGTCTGGAACGGGGCTTAAAGGTAGATGATTTTGCCGGCCGTATCTCCTTCAACTTCGACATCTTCGGCAACTTCTTTGAACAGATCGCTAAATTCCGGGCGGCGCGGCGGCTGTGGGCCAAAATTATGCGCGACGAGTTTGGCGCCCAAAATCCGCACACGATGAAAATGAAAATGATTGCCGGCGGCGGCGGCGGCGGCCTGACAATTGAACAGCCGGAAAACAATATTGTGCGCGGCGCATACTACGCTTTGCTCTCCGCGTTGTCCGGTACACAAACAATGGCTCTCTGCTCATACGACGAGGCGTACACCATTCCCACGGAAAAAGCGGCTCTTATTTCGTTGCGTACCATGCAAATGTTGGTAGATGAAATTGGTATCGCCGACACGGTTGATCCGTTGGCCGGTTCTTACTATGTTGAATCCTTAACCAACGAGATGGAAACCCGCATCGTGGCCGAAATGGAACGGGTTGACGAGCAGTGGGGCGGCATTGTAACGGCCGTCAGCCAAGGATATGTGCAGCGAGAAGTAGCCCATCAGGCCTTCAAATATGAACAAGGTCTTCAGCAAGGCACAATTTCCAAAGTGGGGGTCAATAAGTACCGGATGGAGGAAGAAAAGCGGGAAGTGGCCTTACATAATTACAAACCAGAACAAGCGACTGAATCTATCCGCCGCACGGCCGAACTGGTTTCTAATCGGGATACGGCCGCAGTCACTCAGGCGTTGGAAACAGTGCGCCAGGCGGCCGCTGAAGGGCAAAACGTAATGCCGGCAATGATGACGGCCGTGCGCGCCTACACCACCCTCGGCGAAATCACC
>JAAEOP010000307.1 GCA_024223125.1 Chloroflexota bacterium | reverse complement strand
CTGACCGCGTTGTGCGAACGACTTGCCCCTACTGTGGGGTGGGCTGCCAGATGGATTTGAACATGAAGGATGAGTATATTTATGCTGTAACGGCTCCTTTTGCGGCCGCGCCCAATTATGGCATGTTGTGTGTGAAGGGGCGCTTTGGTACCGATTTTGTGAAACATCCTGGCCGTGTAAAAATGCCTTTGATACGAGTAAATCGGAAAGACGGCCGCAGCGCAAAACCGATCTGGCGTGAAGCGCCCTGGGATGAAGCGCTGGATTTGGTAGCCGACGAATTTGTACGCATCGTACAGACACATGGCGGCGACGCCATTACCAGTTATGCCAGCGCCAAAGCGACCAATGAAGATAACTACCTTTTTCAAAAGTTCATGCGCGCCCTCATCGGCACCAACAACGTAGACCATTGTGCCCGACTTTGTCATGCCGGTTCCGTCACCGGTTTGCAGCTATCCATTGGCAGCAGCGCCATGTCCAATTCCATTGCCGAAATGGAAAACCTGGAAGCGTTCATCGTCACCGGTTCCAATACCACCGAAACCCACCCCGTCATCTCCAACTTCCTCAAGCGGGCTGTGCGCCAAAATGGAGCGCAGTTGGTGGTGATCGATCCGCGCCAGATTGAGATGACCGACCATGCTGCCCTCTGGCTGCGCCAAAATCCGGGCACCGATGTGGCCGTTTTCCAGGCCATGGCTCACGTCATTGTCAAAGAAGCGTTGTACGACGATGAATTCATCCATAACCGTACTGAAGGGTTTAACGATTATCTGGAATCGTTGGATCAATATACGCCGGAATGGGCGCAAGAAGTGAGCGGCGTTCCGGCCGCTGATATTCGTCAGGCGGCCCGCATTTACGCCAACGCCGAACG
>JAAEOP010000306.1 GCA_024223125.1 Chloroflexota bacterium | reverse complement strand
GCTGATATTGTTTTACGCGGTGGCGCATACTGGAATGACTCCCCCCGGTGTTCCGCGCGCTACTGGGACTCTCCGCACGCCATCTTCTACGACGCCTACGGTATGCGGGTGGTGGTGTCCCCATTTCTCACCGCTGGCCGCTGAACGCTCTGAACTCTGAATCTCTGATCTAAAGGTTGCAAAGCAACCTCTCTGCCCTCTGAGGGGGTTTGGGGGACACCTCCCCCAACGCGCCGCAGGCGCGGATCGCAAAATTTTTTGGTTAGTCAAGAGTTGCCAACTTTTTAGAAAGTTGGCAACTCTAATCAATCCGGAGACGATGATGACCCGACAAGAAATGCCCATTTTCAGCAAAACCTTTGATCTGCTTACCTGGCTGCTGCCTCTCAGCAACAACTTTCCCCGCGCCCACCGGCACACCGCCACCCAACGCCTGCTAAACGCCGCCTTCGACTTGCGCGAACGACTGGAAGAAGCTAATCTGCGGCGTGGCAGCGCCCGTCGCGCCAAACTAAACGAAGCCGACGAAGCGTTAGCCAGAGTGCGGCTCTACCTCCGTCTAGCCGAACGCTGGCAATGGATATCGCCCGGTCAATACCGCCACGCCGCCGGTATGGTCAGCGAAATTGGGCGCTTGTTGGGTGGCTGGCTAAAAACAGTGCGCTAGTTCAGAAGCCGGTACACAGTTGTCAGGCATTAAGTTCGGTTTGATGTTTGACAACTGCTTATTGGCAGTGGGGCAAAACCCAGACACCGGTGTTCCGCGCGCAACAGGAACAATCCGCACAACAACTTCAACGACAACAACGGTGTGCGGGTGGTGGTGTCCACACTTCTCAAACGGGTGTCCCGGCCAGAAATGCGCGGCGGATACGTCTTCCGCGCCGCGGCGAGAGAAATGGCGGGGTTTTGTCCTGGCCGCGCCTGTCATGATTCTGTCATGCGGGCCGGGCAAATAACAACGGCCGCGTCGCCTCGGTTCGTCCCTGCGGCGCGGCCATCTAAGATTTGGGAGCTTGAACCAATCTCGCCGTCAGAATCCCCTTCCGCAACCCCACCGTATTTCCCCAACGCGCATGATTGACCCAACCGCGCACCGAAGCCGTTACCTCGTCTAGCTCAATCTCCCCATCTGCATATTGGGCCAACATCTGCCGAAATTTGCGCTGATACTGCATCCCATTACGCTGCTTCAACCGCACCCGATTTGGAAAAATGTGAAAGCCCAAAAAGGGAATCCCTTCTGTCACTGGTCGCGGCTGCGCGCCAGGATGAATGGTCAACCGTAAATCTGCCAGTCGGGTCACAATCGCCTCTTTCCATGCCCACAGCGTCTCCTTTTCATCGGCAAACAACAAAAAATCATCCACATAACGCACATATCCTTGGCAACCCAATTGACGTTTCACAAAATGGTCAAACGGATTCAGGTACACATTGGCCCAAAACTGGCTGGTCAGGTTGCCAATGGGCAGACCGCGCGGTCGGTTCACAGCAAAAAGATCATCTTCTGGAAAATACACCATCTCATATTCCGCTTTCAACACCGCTTTGCCGCCATCCAAAATCAACTCAATCATCCACAACAACCGCCCGTCGTCAATCTTGCGCGCCAACAAGCGCCGCAGAATGGCATGATCTACGCTGGGGAAAAATTGACGGGCATCACATGGCAACACATAACGAAAGCGGCGTGCAAACTGTTGGCAGCGAATACGCGCCGCGTGTGTCCCTTTGCCCAGACGGTTGGCGTAACTGTCGGCGATAAAGCTGCGCTCAAACGGCGGTTCGATCAAATTACACAGCGCATGATGCACCACCCGGTCCCGAAACGGTGCGGCGCTAATCAGGCGGCGCTTTGGGTCGTGAATGAAAAAGCTGTGATACGCACCGGGTCGGTATGTTTGTTGTTGCAGTTCCTGCGCCAACTGCCACAGATTATCTTCCAGATGATGCTCAAACGCGGCCACATCCGGTTTGCCTCGTTTCCCTTTACTGGCAAGGCGATACGCAAGCAACAAGTTGTCCCAATCTCCCAGGTTATTTACCAATCGTCATGGCCTCATCTTGAAATAAACCGTGTTATAATACCATTCGTGTTAGCAAATGTTATAAGGTCTCATGTCATTCCGAATCCCCGGAGAGCCTGCCCTGAGCAAAACCGAAGGGGGTGAGGAATCTTTTTCCCGATAAGCGTAAAGATTTCTCGCTCCAGCCTGTCCTGAGTAGCGCCGAAGGGGTCAAAATGACAGGCCATACACCGATTACCTATTTAGGAGTGAAATTTATGTCTGCCACACTTGTACTCACCAACGGCCGTATCCACACCATGAACCCCGCCCAACCCACCGCTACGGCCGTCGCCATCCGCCACAACCGTATCCTCGCCGTCGGCAATGATGATGAGATGAAAACCTTATTGGGGAACGGTGGGGAATGGATAGATTGTCACGGCCGCGGCCTCATCCCCGGCCTCGTAGACGCCCACGTCCACTTCCAATGGTTCTCCCTCGGCCTGCAACAAGTCAACCTCGACGGCACAAAATCCCTGGACGAAGCCCTCTCCCGTATCCAACAACAAATTGCGGAATACGGAACACGGAACACGGAACACGGAACACGGAACACGGAACACGGAACACGGAACACGGAACACGGAACACGGAACACGAACGGCTGGCTCCGCGGCCGTGGCTGGCGTACCGCCGACTGGCCCACCCACGCCTTCCCCACAGCCGCCGACCTGGACAAAGTCGTTCCCCACATGCCCGCCTACCTGCCAGACAAATCAGGCCACGCCGCCTGGGTCAACAGCCGCGCCCTGAAAATTGCCGGTATAGACGCTGCCACGCCCGACCCACCCGGCGGTCAGATTCAACGAGACGCCGACGGTAATCCGACTGGCATCCTCTTTGAAGATGCGCTTGACCTTGTCGGCCGTCACATCCCCAAACCCACTCCAGTCCAAATTGCAGACGCGATGAAAGCGGCGCAACAAGTTTGTTGGCAGGCAGGTTTAACGGGTATTCATGATTTTGACGGCCGTGATTGCTTCCTGGCTCTGCAAATGCTCAAAGAACAAGGAGAACTGGGCTTGCGCTTCCTTAAAAACGTGCCTGTCTACCGGCTAGAACACGCCCTCGGCGTCGGTCTGCGCTCCGGCTTTGGCGATGATTGGTTACGCATTGGCGGTATCAAAATTTTTGCCGACGGCGCTTTGGGGCCGCGCACGGCCGCCATGCTATCCCCCTACGAAGGCGAACCAAACAACACCGGTATCGTCGTCACCGACAAAGAAGAAATGATAGAAAAAGCTAGAGCCGCCAGCGCCGCCGGTTTCAGCGTCACCATCCACGCCATCGGCGACCGCGCCAACCACGACGTATTAGATGTCTACGAAGCCGTCCGTGCCCAGGAACAGCGGCACAATCCGCAATCCGCAATCCGCAATCCGCAATTGCGCCATCGCATCGAACACGTTCAAATCCTCCACCCCGACGACCTCAACCGTTTGGGACAACTCAATGTCATCGCCTCCATGCAGCCCACCCACGCCACGTCTGATATGGAAATGGCTGAAGCGCATTGGGGAGACCGCGCCCAATACAGCTATGCGTGGCGCACCATGTTAGACAGCGGTGCATTGCTTGTCTTCGGTTCCGATGCGCCGATTGAGAAGATTGACCCGTTGCCTGGTATTCATGCGGCCGTTACCCGTCGCCGCGCCAATGGCGAGCCTGGCGCAGACGGCTGGTATCCGTCCCAAAAATTGACGATGCAGGAGACAGTTCACGCTTTTACGATGGCGGCTGCGCTCACGGGCGGCACACAAGCCCAACTTGGCTCCATCGTCCCCGGCAAATTGGCCGACATCACCCTCACCAGCCGCGACCTTTTCACCACACCCCACGATGAACTGCTGGACATTACAATTGACGGCACAATCGTGAACGGCGAATTCAAATACCGCAACTATTAACGTTACCTGTTCATTTGTGAATTGTTGGACAAATGAAGGTAGGTGGGGTATATTTTCTCCGCTGTCGGCCGTAGTTGGCAGCTACTTTTTGCATGTTAGCAACAACCCACGCCACCCTGGCGCTGAGGGAAGAACGTAAAATTAACATAACTCACATTAGAATTCTCAAAAGTGTACATGTTTATCTCTGACATCAGCTTATTTGAAAGGATGTTTAGCTGAACAGTGCGCTGTAAGAACATTTCAAGGAGGTTGGTGGATGGCAACCCTTGCCCCAGATTTTAAGAATATTACTGATTCGCTGCTGAAACAGATTGAAGGTTTCGATTATATTATTGAAGCCCGCAGTGTTGGTACGGTTTCGGCCGTGTACGATGGCGTCGCTTTAGTTGCCGGTTTGGCGGATGTCAAGTCAATGGAACTGGTTCAATTTAGCAACGGCGCCGCCGGTTTAGCGCTCGACTTGCAACCCGGCAGTGTCGGTGTCGTCATCATGGGCGAATATGCCGACATTGAAGAAGGTGACGAGGTACGCGCTACCGGACAGGTCGCTTCTATACCCGTTGGCGATGGCATGGTCGGCCGTGTGGTAGACCCGCTTGGCAATCCCTTAGATGGTAAAGGCCCTATTACAACATCGAGTGTGCGCCCCATCCAACGGACTGCTCCCGGCGTCATCGAACGTAAAGGTGTTGATACGCCAGTCCAAACCGGCATCGTCTCTATCGACGCTATGTTCCCCATTGGGCGCGGTCAGCGTGAATTGATTATTGGCGACCGCCAAACGGGTAAAACCGCTATCTGTTTGGATACAATTATCAACCAAAAGGGCGGCGATATGATCTGTATTTACGTCGCCATTGGTCAACGTGTCGGTCAGGTGGCTCAAGTTGTAGATACATTGGAAAAGAATGGGGCGATGGATTATACCGTTGTCGTCGTGGCCGGCGCGGCCGATCCAGCGCCGATGCAATACTTTGCTCCTTATACTGGTTGTACCATTGGCGAAGAATTTATGGAACAAGGTCGGGACGCACTCGTTATTTACGACGACCTCTCCAAACATGCCTGGGCTTACCGGCAGATGTCCTTGATTTTGCGTCGTCCTCCCGGCCGTGAAGCCTACCCTGGCGATATCTTCTCCCTGCACAGCACCTTGCTAGAACGCGCCGTTCGTCTGCGTGATGATTGGGTTATTGTCGAAAAAGGAACCGAAGTAACCGCAGATACCAAAGGCGTTGATGGAAAAGTTTACTTTGGCAATCTGGAAGAAGAAATATTGGAACAAGGTCTGGAAGCGCTGGACGATCCTGATAAATATGAAGCCGTCAAAGTGCCCGGCACAGGCGGTTCTCTGACCGCTTTACCGATTATCGAAACCTTACTGGGTGACGTTTCGGCCTATATCCCCACCAACGTTATTTCCATTACTGACGGTCAGATTTTTCTGGAAACGGACCTGTTCAATGCTGGTCAGCGACCAGCTATTAACGCCGGTCTTTCTGTATCTCGCGTCGGTAGCTCGGCTCAGAAAAAGGCCATGAGTAAAGTATCTGGCGGTTTGAAATCTGACCTGTCACAATACCGGGAACTGGCCGCATTCGCCCAATTTGGTTCCGATCTAGACCCGGCTACCCAACGACAGCTAAATCGCGGTGAACGGCTGATGGAACTGCTCAAACAACCGCAGTACAGCCCGTTCCGCCTGGATCACCAAGTTATGTTGATTTATGCTGGCGGGCGTGGTTATCTGGACAACATACCTGTGAGTGATATTGCTCGCTGGCAGCAAGATTTCCTACGATTTATGGATACAGCCCATCCCAACGTAGGGCAGCCAATTCTGGAAAGCGGCGCCTGGACGGATGAGGTTCAGGATGGATTAAAGCAGGCAGTTGAAGATTTTAACGCCAGTTGGAGCCAGTAATCAGTGTACAGTGTGTGGGTTTTTACTGAAAACTGATCACTGAAAAGACGGAGTGAAACTTGGCTACTGAACGCGAATTAAGAAAACGAATAAGTAGTATTCAGAATATCTCACAGGTGACGAGCGCTTTAGCGGCCGTGTCTGCATCCAAAGCTAACCGAGCGCAGCGACAGGTAGAAGCAACCCGCGATTATGCCGGGAAGGCGTTTGAGATATTGAATAATCTCGCCTCGCAGCCCGGTGTCGGTTCAACAGGACATCCATTGCTAACGGCTCGTGCATCCATCGAAAATGTTAGCATCATCCTTATTACAGGAGATCGCGGTCTGGCTGGAGCCTACAATAGTAATGTTGTCAGTTTCACCGAAAAATTCATGTCTGCTTTTGCTAAACCGGCCCAAATTGTGGCTGTCGGCCGTAAAGGACGAGACCTGATGATTCGGCGTGGTTACAATGTGGTGGCTTCCTTTGACGATATTCCAGATCAGCCCTCCATTTTAGATGTGACCCCGATAGCGCAGTTGGTTACAGATGATTTCTTAAGCGGCAAGGTGGATCAAGTTTTTGTCGCCTACACTGACTTCATCAACCTGATTGCCCGACGGCCGGTTGTGAAACAGCTGCTGCCCTTAAAGCCATTTGATTTTGGCGCTATGGCTGTAGCTGAATATATTTCTGATGTAGACCTGTCTGGCGTGTCTGAAAAAGTATACAGCTATGAACCAGGCCCGGCCGAATTGTTAGATGTGGTTGTGCCCCGTTTTACAGACTTACAGGTTTACCAATCTGTTTTGGAAGCGCAGGCGAGTGAACACAGCGCCCGTTATGTTGCCATGAGTAATGCTACAGATAACGCGGCCGAATTAATTGAACTATTGACCCTGGAACGCAATAAAGCGCGTCAGGCAAGTATTACCAGCGAAATTTTAGATATTGTGGGCGGCGCCGAAGCGCTGGCACAAATGTAACTCGGAGGATTGTATGGCTACTGGCAAAATCTCCGCCATCCGCGGTGTGGTGGTTGACGTAGAATTTACAGAAGGTGAATTGCCTGAAATTTATGAAGCGCTGAATGTAGATGCGCCTCAAGGCGTATTGGTTTTAGAAGTACAGCAGCATTTGGGCAGCGGCATGGTGCGTACAGTGGCCATGGGTTCCACAGATGGTTTGCCTCGCGGCGTTGACGTAGAAACCACTGGCGCGCCCATTATGGTTCCTGTTGGCCCGGTCACGCTGGGTCGCGTCTTTGATGTGACGGGAAATGTGATTGACGGCGGTGGAACACCAGATGTAGATGTGTACTACCCCATTCACCGAGAAGCGCCCGACTTTCAAGATCAAAGCACCGTCGTAGAAACATTTGAAACCGGCATGAAGGTCATTGACCTGATTGCACCTTTCATTCGCGGCGGTAAGACGGGCATCTACGGTGGCGCCGGCGTTGGCAAGACTGTTACCATTGCCGAATTGATTCGTTCTGTCGCTCGTGAACACTCCGGTTATTCTGTGTTTGCCGGCGTGGGCGAGCGTACCCGTGAAGGAACAGACCTGTATTATGAACTGCGTGAATACGGTGTGGAAGCATCGGTCGCTATGGTGTTTGGGCAGATGAATGAAACGCCCGGCGTTCGTTTGCGTGTCGCTTTAACCGGTCTGGCGATGGCGGAATATTTCCGTGATGAAGGGCGCGACGTGCTGCTGTTCATTGACAACATCTTCCGCTATGTTTTGGCTGGTTCAGAGATGTCGGCGCTGCTCGGCCGTATGCCCAGCGCTGTTGGTTATCAACCCACGTTGGCTTCTGAAATGGGCGCGTTGCAAGAACGGATTACCTCGACCAAGAAAGGCTCTATCACTTCCATGCAGGCCATTTATGTGCCCGCCGATGACTATTCCGATCCCGCTCCTGTAGCCACGTTTGCTCATCTGGATGCCAGCCTGACATTGGAACGAAATGTGTTTGCCAAAGGTATTTTCCCGGCCGTAGACCCTTTGTCCTCTTCCAGCCGGGCGTTACAGCCGGATATTGTGGGCGAGGAACATTACCGCACCGCACGCGAAGTGAAACAAGTTTTGCAGACCTACAAGGATTTGCAAGACATCATCGCTATTTTGGGTATTGATGAATTGAGTGAAGACCAGAAATTGCTAGTGGCGCGGGCGCGTAAGATTGAGCGCTTCTTGGGACAGCCGATGTTTGTGGCCGAGAAGTTCCACGGTCTAAATGGTAAGTACGTGCCTTTACGAGAAACAGTGCGTGGCTTCCGGGAAATTCTGGATGGTAAACATGATGATTTACCGGAACAAGCCTTCTACATGGTCGGCATAATTGATGAAGCCGTTGAGAAAGCGGAACAACTGCGAGCGGCCGTTTAAGACAGTAATCAGTGTTTAGTTAGCAGGCACACTGAAAACTGAAAACTGGAAAAAAGAATGTCATTTACATGCAATATCGTAACTCAAGAACGGACAGTTTTTAGCGGCGAAGCGCAGCGGGTGAGTTTGCCGGGCACGGAAGGCCGCATGGGTATTTTGCCGAACCATTCCCCTTTATTAACAACTCTGGCTTTTGGCGAGGTTGTTGTGCGCGACGCGGCCGGTAACGAGCAGTTTTATGCTATCGGTGGCGGCTATGCGGAAGTGCAGCCCGACCATGTGATTGTGTTGGCAGATTCGGCTGAACAAGCTCTGGAAATTGATCTTGAACGAGCGGAACGAGCGCGGACACGGGCCGAAAAAGCGATGAGTGAAGGGGTGAAGGACGACCCTGACAAATACGCTCAGATTCAAGCGTCGCTTATGCGGGCGCAGATACGCCTGGATGTGGGCCGTAAACGGGCCGGCCGTCGTCGTCGTGATTTGGCGTCGGGCATGGGCCAGCCACCTCCGCGTGATGAGGACAACAATTAGCTGTGGCCCTTTTTACATCCCATGTTGCCATTGACCTGGGGACGGTGAATGTGCTGGTTCATGTGCAGGGCAAGGGAATTGTCTTGCAGGAACCGTCGGTCGTGGCTATTAGCGAAGACGGCGAGAAGACGACGATTGTGGAAGTGGGACGAGCGGCCAAGGAGATGTACGGCCGTACCCCAGAACAAATTGAAGTGATGCGGCCGTTGCGGGACGGGGTGATTGCCGATTATTTTGTCACCCAGGGGATGCTAGAATATTTCATTGGTAAAGTGTCTGGGGGGCTGCGTTTTCGTAAACCAGAAGTGATGATTACCCACCCATACGGTATTACTAGCGTGGAACGCCGCGCTATTCGTGAGGCGGCGTTAGCGGCCGGGGCGCGGGACCCTGTTCATTTGGTAGCCGAACCATTAGCGGCCGCAATTGGAGCTGGTTTGCCCATTGGCACACCCACCGGCAATCTGATAGTGGATTTGGGCGGTGGGTCTACAGAAGCGGCCGTGGTGGCAATGAACGGCATCGTCTGCGCCGAATCTGTGCGCGTCGGTGGCGTCCATTTAGATGAGGCCATCATCAGCTATATTCGTAAAAAGTATAACTTGGTGATTGGGGAACCGACGGCCGAAGCGATCAAAATTAAAATTGGTGCGGCAATGGAATTAGATGAGCAGTTGAGTATGTCCGTGCAGGGTCGTGATCAAGTGGCCGGTCTACCCAAAACAATAACCATCAACGCCAGCGAAGTGGTTGAAGCCATCTCTGAACCGTTGCAAGCGATTGTGAATGTGGTGCGGACAGTATTGGCAAACACCCCTCCAGAACTATCTTCCGATATCATTGATCGCGGTATGGCTCTGGCTGGCGGCGGTGCATTGCTGCGTGAAGTTGATACCCTACTGACCCGCGAAACAGGTGTGCCGGCCTATCTGGCAGACAATCCTATTGCGGCCACAGCGTTGGGGGCCGGTAAGGCTTTAGCAGAACTGCCAATTTTGCAGCGGAGTATTCCTGATTTGTAACCGTTCAGACCTGCGAAGTTTTTGAAACCTTGCAGGTCTCTAATAAATGATTCAATCCCCCCAGGTGCCCGGCACTTAAAACGAGTGTGCTACTCCAGTAGACTTGGTAATGAAGTACCGGGCACCTGAATGGTTACTTTTATAGATAGTAAGTCATTTTTTGCATTTGCACGACAGGGTCGCTGTAGCTCACCTGAACGCCTTCGGGTACATTAAGATGAATGGGCGCATAACTTAATATGGCACATATGCCAACGCTTACCAGCCGGTCTGTAATTTTTTGGGCGACGTTGGCGGGAACAACCAAAATGGCTACTTTAATACTGTTATCTGTGATGATTTGTTCCAGATTGGTGACATCTTGCACAACCAGGTTGTTCATTTCTTCACCGATTTTGGCGGGATCATTGTCAAATACCCAAGAAATATGAAATCCTCGATGTTCAAATCCCTGATAGTTAACCAGAGCATGACCTAGAAAACCTGATCCAACCAGAGCAACTTCCCATTCCCCGGTTAATTTGAGAATTTCCCGCAGTTGGTCAATGAGAAAGTTGATATGGTAGCCTGTACCTTGTTTGCCAAATTCGCCAAAATGGGAGAGGTCTTTACGAATTTGGGCCGAGCTAATGCCCAATCTCTGGCCTAACTCGTGCGAGGAAGTGTTGACTTTGCCTTCTTCTTCGGCCAAACGGGTCAGCTCACGCAAGTATACGGGTAAGCGGCTGATGACGATGTCTGGAATTTCGTTAGTCACAATGGGTAGTTCCCTTGTTTCGCGCTCTGATAATAATGTGCCGATTATGGTGCGGTTTTATTCGTGGAAGTTTTCACAATTGTATCATAGGGGAATAGGGGTAGCAACTGGGTATTCTATTTTAATCTCAACCATTAGCAGGCAGGTGGGATATGTTAAAACCGGTGAAATGAACACGGCCGTTGCCAACAAAATTTACTTCCCAAATCGCCCCATTGGGCAACCATACACCCCAGGCAAAGTTTTTATACCGGTTCATCATTTCTGCGGTTGGTTCGGAACGGCCGATAATCAAAGTCCACAACAAAGCCCGTAAAAAAAGACCGTGGCTGAATACGGCAATAAATTCATTAGGTTGTTGCTCCAGTTTTTCTTTGGCAGCCTTCACTCGCTTCAATAGTTCCGCGAAAGATTCCCCTTCCCCCATTTCCTTCTCAAACGGATTGCTGCGCTGCCAATATGCCTGAGCCAACGGTCCCCGGTCATGACCGGTGGTGCCGTTATACCGTTCCGGGTGCAGATAGGTGTATTCGTACACATTCCATTTCTGTACAGGAACTTTGGGGAAGCGTTTTTGGGTGGGCACGGCCGTTTCAAGCGCCCGAATATAGGGTGAAACCACAATCAAATCTGGAGGCTTTGTAAACGCCTGGGCCACAAACACCGCCTCCCGATGACCACGCGGTGTCAGGGCTGAATCGGCCGGATGGGTTGTCGGTAAATTAGCGTTAGATACACTTTCCCCATGTCGGATAAACCAAACTTTAGACATAATAATTTCCAAAAAAATATCGTGGTTTGCAAGTCAGAAATTCCAACCAAAAACCACGATACATTAGGATCAAAATAATTTCATGCTTAATCAAGCAAGAATCAAACGGCGTCCCTTTGGTTCAGGGATTGGATCGTTAAACTTCCGAGCTGTATCAAGCCACAAATCTATTGCCTCTTTCGCATTGGTTAATGCCATTTCTGGAAGGTCTCCATGTGCCATGCAACCGGCTAATTCAGGCACCTCGGCAATGAAAACTTGATCCTCATTACTCCAATATATAATGATCTCATATTTATAATTCATCACTATCTCCCAACTTATATTTTAAGATGACGGCTCTCACTTGACGTACTTGATATGATTTTGCTTTGTTACCATCCTTTTATAGATTGATTTTCTCTTCAATGTCGGCTTTCCTAAATACATGGTGACTCCCCCGAACCCGTTCTTCAAAACCTAATCGATGAAGTAACCGGCATAAATCCTGAAAGGCGATATTTGCATCTGCCCTTCCATGCAGGATTTTTCGTAACAGCTTATCATACTTTCCCATTTAATTTGAATACTAACATGCCTCATTATCCGATTCAAGCTATAGTCCGCGCTCACCACGAATGTAAGGAACCCCCAACGCGGCCGGCGCCCCCAGCCGGTTCCGAATTGCCGCCCGTGAGCCAATGATCAGAGCCAGGATCGTCAGGATATACGGCGTCATCTGCAAAAAGAAGCCGTAGTTTGAGTTGATGAATAGTGGATTTGTTAAACCAAGAATAACGGCCGGGCCTTGCAAATCCAAAATCCCCCGCCGCAGCGCCCCAAACAAATAGGCGCCAAATGCGGCCCGCAGCGGGTCCCATTGGGCAAAGATGACCAGACCAATAGCAATCCAGCCCTGCCCCGATGTTGTTTGGGTGCTGTACCAGCCCGGCGAAACGGAAAGACTGATCGTCGCTCCGGCTAATCCGGCCAGGCAGCCACCCACAAATACATACAAATAGCGCAGCCCATACACATTGACACCCATCGTATCGGCCGCTTCCGGTTTTTCCCCGACTGCCCGCAAGTGCATACCCGGCCGGGTACGGTAAATATAATACCATACCGCCGGAATCAACAGGTAGCCAATGTAGGTTAACAAGCTGTGGTCAGTAAATAAGACTGGCCCCACAAAAGGAATATTGGACAATACAGGGATGCTAAAGTCAGGTACAAGCGGTGGATTTTGTCCGGTTAAGCCCTCGCCTAACACAAGCGCTAATCCTGTGCCCAGAAACGTCAATGAGAGGCCGCTGACTACCTGATCTGCCTGCAAATGGATGGTGACCAGACCGTGCGCTAGACTCAAAGTACCACCCGCAATCATAGCCACAGCCAACCCCAACCAGACGTTGTTCGTCGCCAACGACGTGCTGAAACCGGCCATCGCTCCTATCAGCATCATCCCCTCTACCCCCAGGTTTAAGATACCAGAACGCTCAGATAAGATTTCACCGATAGCCGCGAACAATAATATTGTGCCTGTAGCCAACCCGGCGTGCAAAATGATGATGGGATTCATGCGGCGCTCCTTTGTAAACGAACTTTGTAACGTAGAAAAAATTCACTACTAATGACCATAAACAACACAATCCCTTGCAATAGACTGGCCAACCCCGATGGTTGAATTTCCCGTCCGGCCACAATTAAAGCGCCAAACAGAATGGAAACGGGAATAACGGCGATGGGGTTTAGTTTAGCCAGCCAGGCAATAATGATGCCGGTAAAACCGTATCCGGGCGAAATACGTTCTTGCAAACGATGCACAACACCGGTGATTTCTGACATACCGGCCAGACCAGCCAGCGCCCCGGAAAACATCATCACCAAAACAATGTTGCGCCGGATGTTGATGCCTGCATACCGGGCCGCGTCGGGATTGTCGCCAATGAGTTTGATTTCGTAACCCCATTTACTGCGCCCTAAAACCCACCAGACAAAAACGGCCGCAACCACCCCAAACAATATCCCCAAATGCAGCGTCATCCCCGACAAGCCGCCAAACTGACGCGCATAATCGGTCAGACGGGGCAGCCAGGCACTTTTGATAAACATGGGCGTCATCTGAAAACCGGCGTCGCTCCAGGAATTGAATATCCAAAAGTTATTCCACAATACAGCTATGTAGTTGAGCATGAGGGTGGTGATAATTTCATTGACCGCAAATCTGGCTTTGAGAAAACCAGGAATGAATCCCCAAAATGCACCCCCGATAATACTAAAAAATATCATCAGGCTTATGACAATCACTCGCGGCGTATCTTCGCTGACCAGAGGGATTAATACGACTAGAGAGGCGAAAAAAGCGCCCATGTAAAATTGCCCTTCGCCACCGATGTTCCACAGCTTCATCTTGAAGGCTACCACGCTGCCCAATCCCACTAGAATCAGAGGGGTTGCTTTAACCATTGTGTCAGAGATGACAGCCCAACTGCCAAAGGTGGCGTCGAAGAAGAAGCGCATCACAACCAGGGGCTGTCCACCAATGAATTTGAGGATGATGCCGGCTATAAGAAAGGCGATAACGATGGAGAAGATGGAAGTAGCGGCCGGCGCCCAGCGAGGCACATCTTCTACACGTTTTTCTATGGATAGGGAGATGGGGGAATGAAACTTCTGTTTTCCCCCATCGGCTGAGGTTGTTGCCATACGTTTTCCTCCTTATACTTAGGTTTGTAGTACGCACTTTAGTGCGAAAACGGGCTGAAGCCCGCACTACGAACCATCACCACCGGTCATCATGATGCCGATTTGGTTGATGTCGGCTTTGTCGGCGCTGATGATGCCCATGATTTTGCCTTCGGAAATAACGGCGATACGGTCACTGAGGGCAAACAGCTCTTCCAATTCTTCAGAAACAAGCAACACGGCCGTGCCCGCTTCCCGCTGCGCCAACAATAAAGTTTGAATAGATTCAATAGCCCCCACATCCAAACCGCGTGTCGGTTGGACAGCAATCATCAATTGTGGTTCGGCCGAAATTTCCCGCGCCAGAATTACCTTTTGCAAATTACCGCCAGAGAGTTTACGTGCCATTGTCTCTACATTGGGGGCCAGGATGTCATACGCATCTTTTAATTCAACGGCATTTTCCTGTGCCAGTGGGTAGTTGATAGACCAACCGCTACCGATGGGTTCCTGACGATAGCTTTTCATGATACTGTTTTCTGTAATGCTCAGGTTGGGAGCGCTACCCACTTTGGTGCGATCTTCGGGTACGTGCGACACGCCGTTGCGAATGGCTTGGATGGGTGGCCGGTTGGCCACTTCCTGGCCGTTAACCTGAATGGAGCCGGTACACGGCCGTAACCCCGTAATCACCTCTGCCAATTCACTTTGCCCATTGCCAGCTACCCCGGCCAGACCCAAAATTTCTCCGCTGCGAACTTCTAAAGAGATGTCGCGCAAGGCTGTGACGCCCTTGTTATTTTCGGCGCGAACATTGTCTACCGCCAACACCACATCGCCTGCTTCTTGTGGTTTGCGGTGGACAGAAAAGACAACATCACGGCCGACCATCAATTGGGCCAGTTTGTCTTTGGTCAGACCTTCAATGCTGTGTCCCTCGGCCGTTACTTTGCCTTTGCGTAAAACAGTGATGCGGTCAGCGACGGCCGTTACCTCATGCAGTTTATGGCTGATAAAAATGATAGATTTGCCCTGTGCGACCATAGAACGCATCGTGTTCATCAAATCATCAATTTCGGCGGGGGCGAGGACGGCCGTCGGTTCATCCATAATCAAAATATCGGCCCCCCGGTACAGCGTCTTCAAAATTTCTACCCGCTGCTGTTCACCCACCGAAAGCTGCCAGATTTTGGCCGTTGGGTCTACTTGCAAGCCAAACTGTTCTTCCAGCGCCAAAATTTCTTCATCATACTGCTTCAAATTCAGGTGGAAGCGGGGTTTGTTCAATCCCAGCAAAATATTTTCAGTTACCGACTGGGTAGGAACCAGCATAAAATGTTGGTGAACCATACCAATTCCGACGGCAATGGACTCTTTAGGCGAATTAAAGCTGACCGGCTCCCCATGAATCTTAACCGACCCTTCCGTGGGTTTATATAGACCGGCCAACACGTTCATTAACGTGCTTTTACCGGCTCCATTCTCCCCCAACAAGGCGTGAATCTCCCCCGATTTCAATGTCAAGTTAACTTGATCATTGGCCAATACGCCAGGGAAACGAACGGTAACATTTTCCATTTCAACAGCTAACGGTGTATCTGACATAGGGTTTCCTCTTTAGTAGCCAGTTTTCAGTGTACTGTGTTCAGTAATCAGTTTCCAGCACACGGCGCACTGAAAACTGAACACTGAAAACTGATTACTGAAAACTAATCAATAGACATTCAGATAATGTTTTGGTTTGTAGTAATCGCTTTAGCGGTACGCTGCACGACTAAAGTCGTTACTACGAACCCCAAATATTTTTCTTAACATCTAAAGTTCCGGCAACTCGGCCGTAATATTCTCATTCCACCAATACATACAAATTGTACAATCGCTGCCAAACTGGGCGAAGCCCTCCAGGTCTAACTGATCCAGCGACTCGCCTTCGGCCAGAATCTCATTACCTTGATTATCGGTAAGGGGGCCTTTGAAAACATCAAAACGAGTGAAGTCGCCGGCCAGCATAGACGCCAGAGTATCTTCTATGAGTTTGATATCTTCGGCCGGAATCCCTTCCACACCAGGTTGGCGAGTTTCGCCTTCCATAAAGCCTAGCAGCCCCATAGCGCCGGTGTCAGCGTCAAAATAATCCCAGCCGCCAACCCATTCACCAGCTTTGGATTCTTCCACAATCTTGGCATAAACTGGGCCCCAATTCCAATACATAGAAGTCAGACATTTGTCAATGGTGCAGTTGTCTTTGTAATCATAGGTAATACCCCATTTGCCATCGGGAGCGGCTTCGGCCGGGGCCGGGGTGTCGGCGCCGGTCATCACCACCTGTGCCCCACCATCAAACAGAGAAGAAGCCGCTTCTTTTTCTAAGATGGGATCATGCCAGGTGAATATCCAACGAACATCAACGGTACATTCAGGGCAAGTTTGCTGGGCGCCCAAAGCAAACGCATTCCCCAACCGTAGTTCTTCGGGAATGGGGAAGGTGGCGATGTAGCCCAGTTTAGGATTGCCATCTGTTTTAGCGCGGGAACCGGCCAACATGCCGGCCAAATATTTCATATCTTCCATCGCTCCCATCAGGTTGCCAAAGTTGTCTTCATTAGTTTTGAAGCCACTGATGTGAACAATATCTACATCGGGGAATTCCTCGGCGACGATTTCAGAGGCATCCATGTAACCGAAGGAGGTAGTAAAGATGGTGTCGAACCCTTTACGGGCCAGAGAACGGATGACTTGTTCGGCGTCAGCTCCTTCAGCTACGATTTCTACGTAAGCGGTGTGAGCATCGGCTACATTATCTTCTACATATTGACGGCCGACATCATGCGCCTGCGTCCAACCACCGTCATCATGAGGACCAACGTAAACGAAAGCAACATTGTGACAGCCATCTATGGCCGCCGGAATCTGATAGCTGCCTTCGGATTCGGATTCGGTTTCGGCTTTACAGTTGGCTGCGCCTTCGGCCGCTTCTTCGCCGCCGCCACTGCAAGCAACCAATAACAATGAAAATATTAACGTTAACAAAAACAGCTTTATAAGTGTTTTGTTCTTCATGGTTTGTATTCTCCTCAACTGTTACTTCTTTTATCTTTTAATAGGGGTTGTTAATGTGGATAAAGCAGTCTACTCGATATCGATCACCTCCTAAAGTTAAGAACATGATCACAACGGTTCCATTTTGCCTATTTTACCTGACTTTGACTATATGCAACCCTGCCAAGATTTTTCGGGTGAAATTAGTTTTCCAGATTGGTTCAATCTTTAAGGCATGTCCTGAGAGTGCCGAAGGATTGAACCAATCTCCGTTAGCCGCTTTCATCAGACATGAACTCAACAGTTTTACCCAACGGCCGTCCTGCATGTTGTTGGATAAGGGTTAACTCCTGAGTAAAAAAGTTAGCTCGATTCTGGTCGTCTATCGTTTTCGCCAGGGCCAATGCTTTTTCTACATCCTGGTAAGCCAGATCAAAATTGTTCTGGCGACGGTAAGCCATACTGCGTCGTTGGTACAAGTCAGCCAGATAACGCTGCCTGTCTACCTGTAGCGGTTCATTCGCAAGGTTCCTGGAAATGGCAGCAATGGCCTGGCTGAACTGATCTAGCGCTGTCTGAATCCGATTCCGCTCCAGAGCATATTCACCCAGGATGCGGTAAGCCATCGCTTTGTGCCGGACATCGGTAACGCCCAACGCCAGCGCCTTTTCGGCATTTTCTTTTGCCTGGCTGGAAATGTGGTTGTTTTTGCCTGTCTGTAAAGCGGCCAACAGCGCATAGCCGGCCGCATCATCCGGGTTTTGGTCCAGGTATGTTTTTAAGCGGGTCGTTGCCTTGTGGTCAGCCCCGCCGCGCCGCAAGCCGTCAATGGTCAGCATGGTTAAGCGGCCGTCATGAGGGGCTGCTTTGGCCTGTCTCGTTAATTCAGCAAATTGTTTTTGTTCGGCCGTCGTTTCAAAGCCAGCCATCTCAAACCAACCGCGCCGGTCAGCCTGGTAAAAGAGGATGAGGGCGGCAATGTGGGCGACGGCCGTTAAGGAACTCAACACCGGCGTCGAATCAAAATCATAAATAACGCGCCAATCGCCAATCGTGGGTACAAACACAGTAAAAAGTGGATAATAAATAAGTGCAAAATGGAGTTGGAAGCGAAAGGCTCGCAGACCAAAAAAGCGAAAACTGCTGGATTGGTTGTGGCGCAGGAGAAGGTAAACGGCCGTGCCAAAAAGCAAACTGCCCAATGTACCGGCAATGGCAATAAACCATTTTTCCGTTGGGGAAAAATTACCTACAGGAACTACGTAGCCCCAAAAGACACCATATCCAAAATCTACAATTCGGCCGCCAACCAGCCAGGTAGCCGACGCATGAAAAAATTCATGCACCAACACACTGGGCGGCACAGCCACAAAAAAAGAAGCCTGATCAGCTAGTTTTTTCTTGTTGCGGGTCAGAGGTTCTTGTTTCAGCTGCGACCATTCGCGCCCAATACGCAGCACAATCTGAGCGCCGCGAAAAACATATAAGAGGGCAAATAAATTGAATAATCCGAATATAGAATTCATTAACAATTTTGGCTTTATAACGACGCCATCTCCACCCAGGTGCCCGTTTCCCGGTTTAGGGCGCGGGCAATATTTCCGGGATTAGTAACAAGCGCCGCCTTGCCGTCATGTTCCATATAAGTCAGGACAGCTTCTACTTTAGGTTGCATACTACCCGGTGCAAAGTGACCTTCGTCCAAATATTGGTGCAGTTCAGCAGGCGTAACCCGGCCTAAGTTTTGCTGCTGCGGTGTGTTAAAGTGAATGGCTACCTGTTCCACACTGGTCGAAATGAGAAATAAGTCTACCTGTAACTGCCGGGCTAAAATGGCGCTGGCCCGGTCTTTGTCTATAACTGCATATACGCCGCCAAGTTCCCGCAGTTCGCCGCGCCGGTTGTGTACTACAGGAATGCCACCGCCGCCAACGGCAATCACAATCGAACCTGATTGCAGCAGCCGGCTAATACCGTCTTCTTCAATAATACGCAGTGGTTGCGGAGAGGCAACGACCCGCCGCCAACCACGGCCGGCATCTTCCATCACCCGCCATCCTTCAGCTTCAAATTGTCGCGCCTGGTCTTCAGCCATAAAACTGCCAATCGGTTTGTTAGGATCTTGAAAAGCGGGATCGTCTTTCTTGACTAACACCTGCGTCACTACAGAAACGACGGGGCGGCGCATACCGCGGCTGTACAGTTCATTACGCAGCGCTTGTTGCAACATGTAACCAATTGACCCCTGGGTATCGGCCACGATGAGGTCGAGTGGGGTGGTATGCACTTCACTGGCCGCCAATTCGTTGCGCCGCAAAATATAACCCACTTGCGGCCCGTTACCGTGGGTAATGATTAACCGCCAGCCAGCCTCTACCAAGTCGGCTAGATGTTGGCATGTTTGGCGTACAGCGTCCCATTGATGGGGTACGTCAGGGTTGTGTTTGTCGGTAATGAGGGAGTTGCCACCAACGGCAACCAATGCAGTTCGGGACATAGTACCTCCATTTTTCAGAATAAATATAGATATCTGAAAAACAGAATCATACGCTTAGTACGTCAGTTTGCAAGTTTATAGAAATATAGAGAGGTTCCAATACGTCAGCCCAATATCCCGGTTCTCGTGGTGGCCGGTAAAGCCGCGGTCGGTGATGTTGTCGTTAATGCTCCCGCTGCACGGCCGTCGCAATCGTCAGCAGCGTACAGGTTAACGGTTGTCCTGGCGACCAGATACCAAGCTGACGGCAATCGAAATGGAGCCAGAGAGGG
>JAAEOP010000305.1 GCA_024223125.1 Chloroflexota bacterium | reverse complement strand
GAATCTGATTTTGAGCTGACAAAGGCGTCGGTGACGTAGACCATTGATTTGCTGTTTTCGTCAATGATTCGCAGCCGTTCCAGGGTGGTTAACCGCTGCATATCTTCTTCAGAGAAGTTTGACACAGCTTTTTGCAACACTTCCAGCGCATGTCCCATTGTTTCTGTTTGCAACTGCCGTTGATGGGCTGCTCTCAGGGCTTTTTCCAATTGGGCCGGAAGTTCAATTGGCCCCAGGCGCACATCATTCAAGCCACTCCCAGTAATGCCCAATATTTTCGATCGTTCCATCACCATAACGCACAATTCATCTTCCAGACGTTGGATGGGGCCACGGCCGTCGTCGTCGTCATCACCCTGTTCAAAAGCATACAAGTCGGCGATGGGGGTGCAGCTGATAATATGTTGCAAAGCATGTTTGACCCGGCCGGCAATGATATTGGTAGAAAATTCTGGTAAAGCACGCGCCATTTTGAGTTCGATGCCCGATAGGATGCTGCAAACTTCTATGCGGAAGGCAAAGCTCCAAGGAATATCAATGGGGATGCCTTCCAGAGTGCGAATTTGTTTGGCAGTGCCGGTAGCCGTGATAAGGCCCTTAGAGATGGTAGCAGTCATCCGTTCCTGGGCGGGGTTGACGGCGTGTCGCCGGATGGGGTTGTCTAAGGGTTGGCAATGGTTGGGTTTGTTGGCTGATTGAGGGTAGACACGGCCGTACTCATTATCCAAAAAGCAGATGAAATTACCATGCCTATCAAACAAGACCCCCACTTCCAACTCGTTGAGGCGAACATACCCCTTACGCTGCTGGAAGAAAGTGACGATAGCGACAATGGCCAAAACAATAAGTACCCCGATTAACCCAACTACGCCCCAGGTGACAACGGCCGCAATGCTCAACGCAAGCGCTAAGACTGTGATGACTATCCCAATAATCACTTTATCATTCATGAGGGTTTTTTCTCCCGATCTTCACTTATAGCGCAAACTGTTTATTTGCGCCGAACAAACTGTCAGTTTGTTCTCCAGTTTGGATCAAACGCTGATTGTCGCCGATGTTTGGCTTCTTATTTCACGGTTAGAAACTGCACCTTTTTGTATTGTAATGATTGTCTGATAAAAATCAAAACAGAAATAATTAGGTCGTCAGTTAACTTATTTTCCACTCTATCATAACAGGCCAACGGCCGTCTCTGCAATCTCCCTATGCACAGCCACATTCCGCTGCTTGCCACTGGCAACTTAATGCTGTCTTAAGGTTGCCGCTAGACAGGGTTAAAGCCAACGGCCGTCTGTCTCTGATAAGCTGTCAGCATCAAACAAAACGAGGTGAATGACATGAAAAAATTGACAGTAGGTTTATTGATTACATTAGTGACATTATCTATTTTGAGCGTGACGGCTTTTGCCGCGCCAACGAAGCAGAATGCAGAAACGGGACCATTCGAGGGTGTTTTTACAGGCACAGTAACGGGTGACAATAACAGCAAAACCACCCTCACCCTTGACTTAAACGATGAGGATAATTTAGTAGCAGGTACGGCATCTCTGGGTGGGGGACTCCTGGTGGATGCAGGTGGATTTTGCGGCAGCGCTGTTCTTCCGGCCAGTTCCATGTGGGCTGAAGGCGGAAAGACGGCCGCGCACCCTGACGAGTTAGCAGCGGAGGCCACAATTGATGTGGGCGGGTTTGAGGTAACGGTTGAAGTAACCGGCGAGCTATCAGACGATGGCGATACGCTGGATGTGGAAGCCAAAATCGACACCCCCTGGATGTGTGGCCGCGACCCAGTCATCATGGGCACGCTGACGAAAGTCTCGTAACCGGGTCTCGGTATAGTGGAGATTGAAGGAAAGTAGAGGAGTTGGCTAACGGCCGTCTGGCCCGGAGACGGCCGTTAGCGACGAACAACAGTAATCAGTTGCCGGTAGTCAGTAATCAGTGAAAACGATTATCGCTTACCGATTGCGGATTACAGAATAGCCAAATAGACCGGGACACCTGTTTCGCTATTCGCTTCATGTTTATCTCCTTAAATGCAAATGCCACCTCATGAGGTGGCATTTGCGCTAATTACGTTATAATGGGTCAGATTCAACATCGACACTTGCACTTCCCCACCTACAACATTATATAGGAGAGAACTCTATGACTTCCTGGCAAAAGAACACGCCCCGTTGGCAGTATGTTGGCTTTATTATTCTCCTCAGTTTATTCACGTCTACAATGGCGCTCATGTTTCTCTGGTCACAAGTACAAGCGAGAGGCATTGCCAGCGGCGCCGGAAACTGTGGCACATTTGAGCAGGCTATTCAACTGGCAGAAGATGGCGACTTCATTCCTCAAATGATACCGGCTAAAGATTCCGGGAACGCAGTTATTACCAAAAATTTGCGCCTTAGCGGCGGCTGGTTTCCAGATACAAATTGCGATACGAATAACCAGGAATTTACAGAAACAATTGATTTTCTGAGTCACGGCTTTTCTTACCACGCGCCAATCACTCGCTCCGAACTCAATAATTCCGGCTCAGTCCTTGTCCTGGAAGATACAAACGATCCCACTTTTCCCAACTTAGATAAACTCATTGTCGAGCACTTCATCTTAGAAACAAACGGCAATCCCACTAATGGCGGCGGTGTGCGCGGGGTTATCAGCGACAGCGCTGAGGTATTATTAGACAACATCTTTTTCGATGACAATTTTGTTCGTGATTATGGCGGCGGCATCTATTTGGAAATTCGGGGCGGGTCTCATCTGCAAATTGAAGACAGCCTCTTTGATTTTAATGAAGCGGATGACTTTAACGGGGGCGGTCTGTACATAGAGCTTTATAATAATTCCTCCCTCACTATTGATAACAGCGTCTTCACGAACAACAGCGCCAATCGTGGTGGCGGGTTTGAAGTCCATCTTTTTGATGACAGCGAGCTAATTATCCGCAACAGTGAATTTGAAGATAATCGGACAATGTTGGTCAGCCAATCGGCCGGCGGCGGCTATATTCAGATGGAAGGAGGCCGCGTCACAATTGAAAACAGTAAATTCACTACCAATAACACAGGCCAAAACGGGGGTGGTCTTTATCTAAATATGATCGGTGGGGAGGTGCAAATTAACAACACTGTTTTCGATGGCAATTTAGCTGATAATCAACCAGACAGCAAAGGGGGCGGGCTGTATGCGGAAATGGACGGGGGCAATATCTCCATTTTAGGAGGCGCATTTAGGAATAACACCGCCTCTGGTTCTGGCGGCGGACTGTATGTGGCAAGCGTCGGCAGCAATAACACCACAGTACGGATTTCTGGAACCTACTTTAATAATAATTCCCCCAATAATTATCAGTTTGTACAAAGCGGCAGCGGCACATTAACATCATCTGTTTTGGATAACACTGTTTATCTGCCATCTATTTTGAACAATACCGATTCCACTATAAAGTCTGCTGAAATCCTTAGCCTGACATTGGACGCCAATTTTAACTATGTGGTTAACTTTGAAGTCCATAACTTTGTGCCGGACACAAAGAATTATCACGTCCATTTCTTCTTTGACACTGTTTTGCCAAAATATGCAGGGACGGAGCTGTGCCCTTACCCTAGCGATCCTACTCAATGTAAATGGAAGTTATATGGCGGCTCTTCACCGTTTACAAAATATAGTTTTAGTGAACGGCCGTTTGGCCCTTACGGCGCCGAAAAGATGTGCATTCTAGTAGCTGACTCACAACATAGAATACTGCTTAACAGCGGTAACTGCGTTAAATTGCCCTGATATTCTTAAATTTGATGGCCCCATCATGTACAATTTTACCCGAGTCCATCAAGTGAAAATGGGGTCGTAGCAGACCATACGCTTGCAAGTAATATAAGGGTACAGCGACAACATCTTCTGTTACCAATAATTGGTCGGCTTGATGGTAACGGGACAGCCGGTCAGACAGATTTGCGCTTGTTAGAGCGCCATCTAGCAGCGCATCGAATCGTGCATTTTGCCAGCCGAGAAAGTTCAAAGGGCTGGCGCTGTGAAACAGCGTGCGAAATAGTTCATCTGGGTCAGGATAATCCAAATGAAAGCCTAGCAGCGCCATATGGGCTTTGCCCTCTTGAAATTGGGAAATCAGATCATCGGCCGCTAAATTCTCTTCAATTGAAACTGGCACACCCAAATAGTCGCCCCAGACCTGGCTGAGAAATTGAGGCGTCTCTTTAAACCCTGGCAAGGTAATGAGTCTTAATGATGGCGGCAACTGAGTCTTGGGCAGATGACTCTCTAATGTCTTACGCGCGGCCGTTGGATTAAACGCCAGGCTAATTTCGGGTGTATGTCCCGGCATACCCGGCGGAACCAAACCGCCGTAAGCAGGCCGCTGCACATCTGACCAAACGTCGCTAACCAATGTTTGACGGTGAATACATTGGGCAAAAATCTGTCGCCATGTTTGATCATTAAACGGGGGAACATGGCAGGAATATATAAGGAAGAACGTTAAAAATCCTTGCACCAGGATAGCTTCATCCGGGTATTGACGAATTAAATTGGCTTGATCATCCACCCGGCACCAATCAATATGCTTATTCTGATATTGGTCAATATTGGGATGAACAAAACTAAATAACACTTTTTCCAAATTGCCCAATTCATATCCCCGGTAATAAGGGTTTTGAACCAAATTCGCCGCCTTGTTCTTTTTTACAATCGGCATAAAAGCGCCATTGCAGACTAGATTTTCTGGTTTGCTCCACCGATCTCCAAATTTCTTAACCTGATGCGCCGGTTGCGGAAACATCACCGGATCAGTCAATAAATAAAGAAAAGAGTGCGAGGGTGAATTCAGGGTAATACTTAGATTGAACGCATCGCTGGCGGCCACGCCTAAGGCAACTTCAGCGTCGAGGCTTTCTCCTTTGTGGAACTGTTCCGCCCCTTCAATAATATATAATTGCCCCGCATTACTCGCTCTGGTTTCGGGGCTAAGGTTCCGTTTGTATGCAAATACAAAATCGTGGGCTGTGAGTGAAGTGCCATCACTCCATTTCAAGTCTGCCCGCAGCTCAAATTGATAATGTCTGCCAGTAGCGTCAACGCGCCAACGTCTGGCGAGAGCCGGAATAACATTCCATTCATTGTCTAATTCCATCAAGCCTTCAAACAAGTTCCCGACCAAGAAGATATTTTCATTGCTAACCGTCATAGCCGGGTCAAAAGTTTGTACGTATTGTTCAATAACCCCCCACTTCAAAGTGCGTGTGTCTTCTTGGAACGTTGTTTTGGCTACGGGTTGATCTTGCCGCTTTTCATAGTGGTCGTCGAATAAATCAAAGGCTAAATTGTAATATTCTTGGGCGCTAGAAAAGGCTTGCTGGTTACTATAGATGTGAGCCAACTTGAGATAGGTTTTGGCACGGCCGTAACTATCCACACCTTCATCCTGAGCCATCAAATCCAAAATGCGTTTATAGAGAAGCTCTGCTTCTTCATGAGCAAATAGGAGGCGAGCTTGATCGGCCGTCTGGTTGAGATAGTAGATGGCGTTGTCCAGGTCTGCGGCATGTTCGTAATGGTAAGCCAGGAAGGCGGCTTGTTCGGCAATGGCGGCCGGGAAGAGACGCTCAAATGTCTGCGCCACCTGACGATGGTAAGTGCGGCGGCGTTCATGCAGCAGCGTACTGTAGGCTCCCTCTTGAATGAGCGCATGACGGAAGGTGTGTGCCGCGCCCAGGTCGACCTGGGCAGGACGGACATAATCCCGGTCGGCCAGTTCGGAAATCAATGCTGTTACTTGCTTTTCGGCCGTACTAATGCCCGCCAACACCTCATCCAAAAACGTGCGGCCAATGACGGCCGCTAATTGCAACATATGGCGCATTTCCACCGCCAACCGGTCTAGTTGGGCCAGCAGCAATCCCTGCACAGAATTAGGTAAATCGAGCGCATCCAAAGCCACATCCTCAAAATCAGTGTCATCACTTAGCTGCAAAGTACGCACCAGTTCCACCAAAAACAGCGGATTGCCGCCCCCTTTTTCCACCAGGTAAGCGACAACCCGCTCTGGCAGATCGGGGGCGTGGTGGGTGATGAGGGCAACGGCCGCGTCGTCATCCAGCGCATTGAGGGTCAGTCGGGTGTGGGGCAGCGCGGCCGCTTCGGGGTTGCTCAGTGCAAGCGTGTCCCAACCAAGCGCCATTTCCCAGGCTCGCGTCTCCATTTCCGGGCGCATTGCCAGCAGCAAGATAAGTGGTGAATCGGCCGTTAGCAGAGTCAGCCGTTCCAACAATTGCAGCGAGGTGGAATCGGCCCATTGCAAATCATCTAAAGCCAACACAACCGGATAATGGGCGCACACCCGTCGCAGTAAGTCGGGCAGCAGCTCAAAAATTTGCCAGCGCAAACTCTCTCCGGCCAACCCATCCAGGCGGGCGGCCGCCTCCTCCGGCAAAGGTAGATTCATAAATTTGGCTAAATAGGGGTAAGTAGAATCGAGACGGCCGCTGCCAAACAAATCCAAACAAAAATCACGCAACCGTTGGCTGGTCTGATGCGGCGTCGCTCCTGGGGGCACATTCAGCAAATCACGCAAAATCTCAATAAACAAATAGCCGCTAAACGTATTGCCATAAGCTAGACTAATGCCAGACGCCCACACCCCGCCAGACAAACTGGTCTGCCACTCCATTTCTGCTTCATGCCGCAAATTGTCCAACAACAAGGTTTTGCCCTGCCCCACTTCGCCGATGATAGTAAGGATGTGGCCGTGTTTCGTGTTTCGTGTTCTGTATTCTGTTGACCGATTACGGACTACGGCTAACAGATTACGGATTACAGATAACGCTGCCTCTCGACCAAACAAGCGCTCGATGCGTCGGCGAACTCGTTCTGGTTGTTGGTAGCTTTCGGCGGCGTAAACGTGGATGGGGTTGGCTTTGCCTTTGACTTTGATATTCCCTAAATCGGTGATAGTGAAGGCGGCGTTGAGTTGTTGGCGCACGGCCGTATCCAACAAAATCTGATCCGCGGCCGCATTCTGCATCAGGCGAGCCGACAGGTTAATGGCATCCCCCATCGTGGTGTAATCGTGGCGCAGCGGCGAGCCAACCGGCCCGGCAAAGACGCGCCCGGCCGTGACGCCAATACGCTGCATACTGATGAAAGGGAGACGGCCGCAGTCCGCCTGCAAATCCAGGGCGCAGCGAATGGCTCGTAGCTCCTGCTCCTCCACGCTACGCGGGGCGCCAAAGATAATGTGCAGCAAAGAACCTTTGTCGCCGGTGATGAGCCGGTTAAGACGGCCGCCATAACGAGCCACCACCTGTTGAGCCAGACAAAAATAAGTTTGCAGCTTCGTCTCAATCTCCGGGTCAGCGTCATAATCCAGCCCGTGAAACTGTACAAACAAGCTGAGAACGGGCTTCAGTTCAGCCACCTGAGTTTGCCCCGTTTGCAACGTTTCCGCAATAGACCGGGGCACGTAGGCAGCCAATTGTTCTACAAGATCAGTCTCTTTGTTTGGCGACCAGGTAAGCTCTGGCCACGGTTGGGGGCGCGACGGCCGTAAAATCTTCCCCACCACCGCCACATCATCCCGCCATTCAATGATGGTCACGGCCGTCTCCGCATAAGCCAGCGTCTCCCTATCTGCCATAATATCCCCCGGCTCTGCATGATGTTCATTGTCAGCCATGCGATCCAACGTGGCCCCGGCCAACACATCTTCAAAACCAATCTCTGGCAGCCCCAGGTTAAACCGTTTTACCGGCCCATACGCCAGACCAATTTTCATTTGCAAGGAAACGGGGCCAATGGGGGTGGGAATACGGCCGTGACGCTGCATTACTTTTTGCATTTGCCCGGCGGCCGTCAGAGCGCGGCGAATAACGGCCGTGCGGCGCCCTCGTTTTACCC
This sequence comes from Chloroflexota bacterium, assembly GCA_024223125.1. Next base: position 3,817 of record JAAEOP010000305.1, on the reverse strand, counting down.
GACCAAACCAGACAATCAGCGCGTCGCCGCCAAATTTAATGACGCTGCCGCCGTAGCGGTGTACCTGAGCAATCAGCGGTGTAAAAACAGAATCCAGAGCGCGGGTCAACTCTTCGGCCCCATGATCGGCGCTTAACCCCTGGGTTAATGCTTCTGTCAAAGGGGTAAAGCCGGAAATATCAGCAATCATCGCTACGCCATCTCGGGTTAACGGCCGTTGCTGAACCATATTCTCAACACGATCACGAGGGATATAGGCGGCCAGGGGCAGCATTAAGTTCGTTGTCATTTAGTAGTTTGTCGGAGGAGTCCGAGTAGAGACAATGGTTGCCCTGTTAATCTGCCGCACCGTCTCCAGCAACGTCTCCGCATCCTCATTCACAAATAATCCATCCGGCCCGGCGTCGTGCAAATCTACAAACGGCCGTTCCCACAACAGCCTCGGTTCCATTATCCCATTCTTGGTGAGGTGGTCAATGATGAAGTTCACAAACTGGATTTGGTCGGCATTGTAATTGTTGCCATCCAAAAACCGGGCAAACTTCTCCTTCGCCGCCTGCCGATCCAGCCCCACCAACCCGCGCACGAATTCCGCCAGGTTGGACGGCGTACCAAACGCACGGGCAAACTCCGACTCCGAGCCAACCGCCTCCGCCGGAAAGAGAATCTCATCCAAAGCGTCCAAATTCTCCGGCGTGAGCGGCATCGCCCAGCGGATTTTGCAAATGACCACCGCATCCTCATTGGCACGGATAAACTGCTCCACCTTGCGCCGGTACTGGATGATGTTCACCCCCTGGCTCACTTCTGGCAGATACGTTGGCTTTGCCTTCCCAAACTCGTCAGTGAAGTCGGTGACAACCACATTTTGCTTCGGCCGTTCGATGAAACGGGTTAAGTCACGCAGGGCGCGGCGTAAATCTTCCAACTGCGGCAGCGTGATTTCTTGCCAGTACGCCTCCGTTTGGACGCGCTGGATGAGCGCCATCCGCGCCTGCACGGCCGGGATACTCCCTTTTTCATTGAGCAGGAACGCCATTTGCATGACCCGATTTTGCAGCGATTCGACTGCCTTCGTCTCGCCATGCAGGAGAGATAACTGTAAATGATAGATGAGCAAATCAAATCGCTTGGCCGTTTCCGGTTCGTCGGGAAGCTGGGCAGGCAGCCCGGCCACATGTTGGCTCAGGTCGGCGATGTCGGAGCGGCTCAAATTGTCCCAACGGCCGCGCTGCTGGAACGGTTCTACATACGGCCGTTTCGGACGCACAATAAAATTATTCAGATTCATCGTCTGCACAGTTTGGTGCAAAGCATCGGCCAACTCCCGGCGCAGCGGTTCGAGTTCAGCAGAAACCGGATTTTTATCAAAAACCCAGTTTCTTGCGTCTTGCGAAATCTCCCAGCCCACTTCCCGCAGCAGCACATCAATGAGCAAACGGCGCGTTTCGGCTTCGGTGTAGTCATAATCGTAGGTGTCGGGGATCGCCTCGTTGACGACTTTGGTCACGGAAACCTGATTCCGCAGCGCTTCCAATTCTGCTTTGAGCGCAGCGATAGTCTCCCGTTCCTGGCGCAGATCTTCGTCCCGTTTTAGGTATGCTTGAGCCAGCGTTTTTAACTGTGCCCGACTTTGGCGGGCAACTTCCCGTGCCGGGGACGGCAGTGCCTTCTCGTCGAATTGGTCGGGGATGGCGTTGGGGTCGCTCTGGGTGTAGGTACGGCCGAACCAATGCGCCGCGTGGAACAACTCTTTTATTATCGCCAGCGCGTCGGCGGAGCGGACGGGGCTATCTCGATGCACAGCCGAATTCCCCCAAATCCGTATGGCGTGCATTTTTTGGCGGACACCGTGGGGCACATGTTCCTTGAACCCGGCGTCGGCCATGAGGGCGCTGAGGGAGTCGTTGTACGGCCGTCTAAACGCCCCATCATACGCATACAACCACTCCACCATTAGCTCGATGGCGCGACGGCCGTGAAACAGCGCGGTACGGGCATCGGCCAACGTATACCGCTCCGCCTGCACCGCCGCTTGATAAAGGTCTTGCCACTCTTTGGTTTTCAAAAACGTAAAATTGCTCATGTTTCCAAATTTTACCCCAATATTCCAAACACCAATGGTAGGGGCGAGGCGATGGACCACGATCTATGCCAATCACCAACACATTCCCCCCCATCGCCTCGCCCCAATTGCGATGGGCCATGATCCATGTCATCCACCAAACCATTGTCACCCATCGCCTCGCCCAATTGCGATGGGCCATGATCCATGTCATCCACCAAACCATTGTCACCCATCGCCTCGCCCCAATTGCGATGGGCCATGATCCATGTCATCCACCAAACCATTCCCCCCCATCGCCTCGCCCCGGTGATGTACGGCGGGGAACGGGGCAAGGCAATCGATGATAAGGTTATGGGTGCGGCACAGGTTACGGCCGATTGCCTTGCCCCTACGATCATGGTGAAACACGGCCGTCATATGCCATCCACGTACTGCATTTTTGATAACAACCTATCCAAATTCTCTCGATCCTCAGCCCAGCGAATGGGATTATTCCTTATGTATTGGCGCGTGGCGTTCAATTCCCGTTCATTGCGGATGATGCGTTCCCAATAACCGCGCTGCCATACTTTCATATCTGTCCCTGACGCTTTTAACATCGCCTTAACCCGTTTTGTGACCAGCATCTTGTAATTGCCTACAATAGCGTCAATGGAACCGGGCAGCACGCCATGCGGATGATCTGATGACGGCAATGGGGTATCAGGGCCTGTCAGAATTTGAATGATCCCATGTTTATGATTGGGCATAATCACATCCTCATCCAGCGCCACATGTTTTGCATGGGGTTGGTGTGGGATATATGCCCACGCATTAGCCGCAATTTCATACAGGCGCGGGTCTTCAAAAAGATATTGCCGTTGGTAGGTGCATATGGTAATGAAATAGTAGCCAGCCGTGCGATAATCCCAATCTGGCAGCCGAATTGTTTTACGATTTGGTCCTGATTTGTTCATTTGATGCGCCTCTCTTTAATTTCAAAAATATCACGGCCGTTACCAGACGGCAACCGTAGGGGCGAGGCGATAGGCCATAATCCACGCCATTCACCAAAACCCTGCCCCCATCGCCTCGCCCCATTTGCGATGGGCCACAATCCACGCCACTCACCAAAATGTTATCACCCATCGCCTCGCCCCATTTGCGATGGGCCACGATCCACGCCATTCACCAAAATGTTATCACCCATCGCCTCGCCCCGGTTGCGATGGGCGGGGCAAGGCAATCGGTGATGAGGCCATGCGTTTGGCCCAGGTTTTAGCCGATTGCCTTGCCCCTACAATGGCGATGATGTCACAATTGGCCTTAGAAGGTGCGTTGTTGCAGGGCGTGGAAGAGGTTGTCTTGAACTACAAGTTTCTGGTAATGCATAGTCTTTACGTTTGCTGTTTTTCGTGCAATTTTTGTGAAAACTTGTTGCATTTCAATAGAGTGTGTTTCATTTACTTTAACAACCATTCTATGCAGCCAATGGGAGTCAGGAAATTGCTCTTTTATCCGTTCCTGAAGCGCTTCGCAACCATCAGCTAAAGCGACTTTATGTTGGATATGAGAACCGCGGCGAGGATCTACTTGCTGCCCTAAACGAGCTAAAGCGGTTTGAAATGCAACCGTCTCTTAAGTGACAAGCGCGTTGACAAACATGCTCAAGAGTTAAAGCACAAGTGGTATACCAAAGTTTTCGTTACCACTACGGACGGGGATAAAAGCATCTATTATGTGCGACGGCGTGACGGCCGTTTAGCCGAT
>JAAEOP010000304.1 GCA_024223125.1 Chloroflexota bacterium | reverse complement strand
GTAGGCCCAGCCCACACCCGGCTCCTCTTCTTCCGAGGCGACGGAATAGCGAGCGTGTGGGGCCATAGCCGAGAAGACCTCGATGGTACCCATAAGGCACACATCAAAACCGATGAGTTCAAACTGATCAATATCGGCTTGTGTTCTGGCTCTTCCCAGGGCATCGTCCAGCTCCATCAACCAGATGCTGTCGCCAAAACCCGCAGCCAACGGAATGTCGTCAGCGCCCAAAATACCGGGGTCGGGGTCGGCAAAGCCGCCGGGCCAGCCCATACCGTGGTCAGACATAATCAGAACGTGTTTGCGGGCCGGATAATTTTCTGCGGCCCAGACAATGAAATCAACCAAAGTTTCGGCATCGGCCATATTCACTTCACCGATGTCGTCTACTTCCTGGGAGTTGATGGTTTCAAAATCATCATCTGGGGTCAGGTAGAAGCGCTTGGTTGAGGTCCAGTCGTCCATGCCGTCAAAACCGCCTGTAAAGCGGTCAACCTGAGCCACCACGTGAACATCATCGCTGGAGCCGATGAATTCGGCCTCGTTAAAATCCCCCAGAATGGCCTGTTCCAACGTTTCGTCGTCGGCCACCTGGTACATCATAATCAGCCATTCAGCTTCGGCGGCTTGCGGCGCAAGCCCGGCGGCGCTGCCGCTGGGCGCATAAACGAGCGTCACAGTTAGAATAATTAAGGCCAGTAATACGTTATAACGGTTTGATTGAAACATGTATGCTCCCTTAGGGCTAAGGATTTTATAACTTCCCCATTTTACCGCCAAATTAGCTGGGATTTCTAGCTCTAATGAGGAAGTTAATTAATTCTCAATCCTTAGTTAATTGAAATGAAGTAGTAACTACTCAAGCAGTTATCCTTAAAACAGGTGAATTGTCATTGCGAGAGGAGCGAAGCAATCCCCACCTTGCAAGCGGAGATTGCTTCGGCGTAAAAAACACGCCTCGCAATGACAGACTGAAATCCTTGAACCTCAAAATTCTTTACAGATGAGACAAGTTTTTAGCTCGCGGATTTTCACGGATAACGACGGATAAAAACCATAAAAATCCGTGTCAATCAGTGTGAATCCGTGAGCCATTTTACCTGTCGGTTTGGTCCAACCACAGGTTGGCACGAAGCTTCGTTGGACAGTTACATGAAATATGAGAAAGAAAGTGATTTCATTCTATCAACAATAATTAAGTGTTTCTGTAGGCAAATGGTCACAGGGTTAGGGCCTAACCAATGAATTTCTTGTACATTGGGCAAGAAAGTTGTGAACACCCACCTTATTTGGTTCCGGCTCGTCCGGGTTAGGGCCTAACCAATGAATTTCTTCTCTTTGCCTTTTATAAAGGGGCAAGAAGTTTTAAATAATAAACCTGTTTGGTTCCGGTTCGTCCGGGTTAGGGCCTAAAAAGTAGAATCAGTACATCCAAATTTCAGGCTCGGAGGGGGTGCGCCATAATATGGCGAGTAACCCCCGACGCCGGTTACAAACCGGCTTGGAGCGTTAAAAATTGGATCCACTGAGAATAGAGAAAAATTAACGGCGCTGGGTAATGCGATAGGCTTCTAAATCGACACCAACTTTTTTGCGGGTATAGGCAAAGTCAATCGGTTCAATGATGAAAGCATTGCCGATAAGGTTTGATGTTCGGGCATCGATATAGATTTCGCTTTCGGTGCGACCACGGATAGCCAGCTTACTTAATTTACTGGAAAGGTTTACAGCCGGGCCAACCATTGTGGCTTCCGGGCCAACCGTGCCGGTTTTGACCTTGCCGGTGCTGATGCCAACCCCCATCCCGGTTCTGGCAAATTCGGGGCTTTCCTGTTTCCACTCATCCCGGAGTAGAACATAAGCCTGCCGCATTTTTAGCGCGGCTAACAAGGCCGAGTTGGCCGAAGTTACTTTGTCATCTTCGTGACGGCCTGGAAAATTTCCAAACACACCCATGACGCTGTCGCCTAAACTTTTATCCATTGCGCCGCCGGCTTGAACAATAATGGTTGACATTCGAAGCAAATACTCATCCAAAAAGGCGACCATTAGCTCGGGGCCAATCGCATTTGTCAGGTAGGTTGAGCCGTGGATATCACCCATCTCCACGGTTACCTCGTTCTGGTGAGTCAATTCGGCAATGTAGCCGGGATCATAGTAGCGGTCCAAATCACCACGACGTCCAATTTGGCGATCACGCAGTAGGCGCAAGCCGGACGTTTCGGCCAGGGTATGGGCAATAGAGGGATATTTTTGCACGACGCTCTCAAAATCTTCGCGTGAAATTGCCAGCAGCCGCGTTGGTTTGATGGCTCGAATGGTCGCTGTACGAGGAATAGCTCGCAGTAAAGCAATCTCGCCAAAGAAGTCATTGGGCCCAAGGCGGTTAATCACCCCGCTGGGCTGTCCCCCCATATCCGGGGCCAGCACTTCTACCTCGCCAACTTCAATGACGTAGAAATTTTCGCCCGTTTCACCCATATGGAAGATGATCTGACCGGGCTTATATTCGGCTACT
>JAAEOP010000303.1 GCA_024223125.1 Chloroflexota bacterium | reverse complement strand
TCGCCGGTGACAACACCTCTATTGAAGTCACCAACTGCTGTGATTCCTTGTCAACAACTTCCACCACATAATGGGGGATTTCAGTTGGTATGGCCGTCATCAGTTCTTTGCCTTCTAAATATGGATCCATCCCTGAAAATGGTGATGGCATTTTACACTCTCCTGAATGTGTTGCCGCGTATTATAGCATACGGCCGTGTCCCTCCTTGCCTCCCACCCACCAACAAGTAGAATAGGAGCAACCTTACTTATCCTCTGCACCTACGCAACTTTGCGTTATAAAAGAAAAAGGAGCATTTACCATGTTATACGGATTCGCTGGCAAAGTTTTACATGTAAACTTAACCAGCCACCAATTAGAAATTGAAGAACCCTCAGCAGAATTTTATCGTCACTATATGGGCGGCAGCCTGATGGGATTGTACTATCTCTGGAAAAATACCCCCAGAAAGGCTGATCCCCTCAGCCCGGAGAACACCCTCACCTTTGCCCTTGGCGCCCCTACCGGGTTGCCTATCAGTGGACAAAGCCGTTGTACTGTTACATGCAAATCTCCCAGCAGCGGTGGCGCGGCCGACAGTCAGGCCGGCGGATTCTGGCCAGCCGAACTCAAATACGCCGGTTTTGATGCTATCGTCGTTAAAGGCGCTTCTGCCACCCCTGTTTATCTTTGGATTAAAGACGGTCAGGCCGAACTGAGAGACGCCAGCCATCTGTGGGGCAAAATGACGTTGGATGTAGATAACACCCTCAAAGAAGAATTGGGCGACAAGCGGATCGAAATTGCCCAAATCGGTATTTCCGGTGAAAAGTTGTCTAACTTCGCTGCTATCATGAATATGAGCAACCGAGCCTGGGGGCGTACCGGCGTCGGCGCAGTAATGGGCAGCAAAAGGTTAAAAGCCATTGTTGTGCGCGGGTCGCAAAAGGTGAACCCAGCCGATAAAAAAGGAATTACCGCCCTCTCCAAAAAAGGCGCCAAAATGATGCCCGGCAGCGATATGGAAGAATTTGGTAAATATGGCACGGCCGATACCGTCATGGCTAATAATGGCGGCGGCGGGCTGCCTACCCGTAATTGGGACAGCGGCGTCTTTGAAGGAGCCGAATCCATTGGTGGCGAGCTGCTTTATGATAAGTTGTTACGGGGGGCCGAAGCAGGCAAACAAGACAAAGACGGCCGTGACACCTGTTATGCCTGTGTCGTCCGCTGCAAACGAGTGGTCGAGGCTGAATGGCGCAACAACAAACTCATTCCCGAATACGGCGGCCCCGAATATGAGACCATTGCCACCTTTGGATCCTACTGTGGCATAGATGATATGGGCGCTGTCACCTACGCCAATCAGTTGTGTAATGAGTACGGCGCCGACACTATCTCCTGTGGCGCCACCCTTTCCTGGGCCATGGAATGTTTTGAGAATGAACTGATCAGCATAGAAGATACGGATGGTATTGAACTGCGTTACGGAAATGCCGCTGGTATGATTGCCATGCTCAAGAAAACGCTCAACCGGGATGGGTTTGGGGATGTGTTGGCTGATGGCTCTGCTAAAGCGGCCGACCGGCTAGGGCGTGGTCATGAATATTTATTGACTGTCAAAGGGCAGGAAATGCCGGCCCACATGCCCCACGTAAAGCGCAGTTTGAGCCTCATTTACGCTGCCAATCCTTTTGGGGCCGATCACCAATCTGCCGAACATGATCCCATGTACCATCCCAAACAGTATGCCAACGAATACCATAAATTCTTGGGGCAGATTGGTCTGGACAAACCGCAGCCAACAAAGGTTCTTAATGCGGAAAAGGTAGAGTTTGCCTTGAAAACACAATATACATACAGTGCGACCGATACGGTTAGCATTTGCCAGTTTGTATATGGCCCAGGCTGGCAGTTGTATGGTCCCCAAGATATGGCTGATTTGTTGACGGCCGCCACCGGTTGGGATATTTCGGTAGCTGATATGCAGGAAATCGGCCGTCGTCGTTTGAACTTGATGCGAGCTTACAATGCGCGTGAAGGGTTGACCCGCGACCAGGATACGCTGCCCAAAAAGATGTTCACAAAGGCGCTCAGCGGCGGCCGTTCCGATGGCATCATATTGGAGGAGGCCGAGCTAACAGCCGGGTTGGATATGTATTACGATCAGGCTGGTTGGGATGTGGCTTCCGGTATTCCCACTCGCGCTACATTAGAAGAGGTGGGTTTGGCCTGGGCGGCCGATGAACTGGGATTGTAATTGAGTTATCTCAAGTCCCCGGCACTTCCAAAGTGCCGGGGACTTTGGACGATTACCCAAATTCCTGTTTACGATGGCGCATCAGGACAGATTGCACAATGCCGATGGCAATAAAAAGGGTGGTGAGGGAGCTGCCGCCATAGCTCACAAAGGGGAGGGTTAGACCGGTGACAGGCAGCAGGCGTGCATTCATACCCACGTTCACGGCCGTTTGGAAAAAGAGAATAGCGGTAATACCAATACAGATATATTTTCCGACTGGGTCAGGCGTTATCATAGCCACGCGTAGAATTCGCCAAAGAATGATGGCCATTAACCCCAGCACAAACAGCGAGCCAAACAGCATCCCCATCTCCTCTGTCAGCACGGAAAAGATAAAGTCGGTATGCTGAACGCGCAGGAACCCAAGCTGACTTTGAGTGCCATTGAGATACCCTTTGCCAAACAACCCCCCAGACCCAATACTGATTTCGGCCTGTTCAATGTTGAATAGGTCTTCCTCATCTGCATTTTCAGGACTGATGAAGGTGGTGACACGTTCTTTTTGATACTCTTCCAAGAAGGGGAACACGGCCGTAACCCCCATAATCCCAATCACAGCCAGAATCACAAAATGGATTAAGGGCAACCCGGCCAACCAAATCATCACAAACCAGATCACTATAAACAACACCGACATACCCAAATCTGGCTCGATAAAAATGAGCGCCACCGGAATGCCAATATAAATAACAGAGGCAATTGTATTGGAAAATTGGTGAATGCGATGGCGGCGATTGGCTAGGAATTGGGCAAAGGTAACGGCCAGAAAAATTCGGCCGAATTCCGAGGGTTGGATACTGATAGTGGGTGTGATTTCGATCCAACGGCGGGTTTCATTGCCCAACACGCCGGCCAGCAGCACAAAAACTAAAGCGGCTACCAAACCAAAATAGATGTACCAGTGCATAGAAGTCAGCACCCGGTAATCAATGGAAGCAAACACAAACATGATGACCAGACCAATAATGGCCCATCGAACTTGGAGCAATGGCAACCGCTCAAACGCCGGCGCGCCGGTTACAGCGCTGCGGATCATCAAAACACCGTAAGCGGTTAAAACCAATACGGCCGCTACCAACCAGATATCAAAATAGCGCCAAGTAGATGTACGGGCAAACATAAGCAGAATTGTAAAAAGCCCGCTGCTTTCCGGCGAGAGCAATGGGCTTTTTTATAGAAAACACTCATTCAGTCCAGCGTCGCTGTTGTTCCTCAATCAGCAATAAGTTTAATCCAAATTCTTGATAGCTGGGTGTTGGTAAGCCAGGAATGACAAAACGGCCGTTACACCACCTCCCATTACAAAAACGGTCGATGCCCCCCACATTTCCGTCGCCCAGCCAGCCAGACCAAAGCCGATGGGCAGCAGTGCCAGCGACCCAACCATATCCACACTTGCCACCCGTCCCAGCTTGTCTCGCGGTACTAAATCTTGCAGGATGCTCGTCCAGGCCAGGGCGCCCATTTCCAGCGCTGCGCCGTTAATGAGCGCGGCCGCAACCAAAACGGGCAGCCCAACGGGCAGGCCAAACAGCAGCAGCATCAGCCCGGCTACCAATGACCCTCCATAGATCAACAGCCCGCGCCGCCGCAGCCTGGGCTTTTGCCCCAGCCAAATGCCGCCCAGCACATACCCCACCGCAAACATTGAATAGAGCAACCCCAACGTTTTAACATCTGCTTTCAGTACGTCGCTGACTAAAAAGGGCATGGCGACGCTGTAGGGGCCAGCCAGCATAATGTTGCTGATGGCGAACAGGGCAATGCTGATCCAGAGCCACGGCAGTTGGCGCACAGTTTGAATACCTTCTTTAAATTCTGCCAGCATATTGGGACGGTTTTGGGTGGGTAACGCCTGTGCTGAGGGATGTCGGAGTAGCTGTTTCTCTCCACGCAGCAGCGGCAGCAAAAAGAGCGCCGAGACAAAAAAGGTGACACCGTTAAAGGCAAAAGCCAGCCCTACGCCCCCTAAAGCAATCAATCCAGATCCCAGCGGTGGCCCCAAAATACGCCCTCCCTGAATGGCAAAGCTGGTCAGCGAGTTGGCGCTGCTCAAATCTTCTTCGGGGACAATAGCAGGCACGGTGGCCGTAAAGGCAGGCTGGAAGAAAGCGTCTACCAGTCCAAAGATGAGGCTGAGGGCAAAAACGTGCCACAGTTCCAGATTACCGCTAAGAGCGAGGAAAGAGATGATAACGACCGTTATTCCCCGCACGACATCCGAACCAATCATCAGCGGCAAACGAGGGTAGCGATCCACGACCACTCCGCCCAACAGCGAAAACAGCACTCTGGGTGCAAATGCAAAAATCAACACCGTAGCCATCATTCCTGCCGAGCCGCTCTTTTGTAGTACCCACCACGCCAGCGCCACCTCGTACAAATGGTCGCCAATGCGCGATAATGCTTGCCCGCTCCACAGCAAAGCAAACGGCCGATTTCCCCACGCCCGAAACAGACGCATTTCAGTTACCTGATTTTTTAACATGACCATTTTTTTACTCCAAAATAATTGCTTTATATCAAATGCTATCGTAAACGCGATTGTGAAATCACCGCTACATGGTTTGCAAATTTGCATAATTTTCTTCACAATGCACAAGATGAGGATGACCCGTATCCAAAGTTTCTCGATAAATGGCTAATGTGCGTTCAAAAGCCGCCTTTGCTTCTGGCAGCCGTCCCTGCGCTTTGTAAAGAAGGCCCATATTACTCAGTGTCATGGCCACATCGGGATGCTTATGCCCCAAGTGCATTTCCTTAAGGTGCAAGGCGCGATCATAAAATATTTCGGCCGTGTCATAATCTCCCTGATAGTAACGAATCGCTCCTAGATTATTTAAGTTGATGGCGATTTCCATATCTTCTGGGCCATAGGCTTGTTCAAAAATCGTCATCGCTCGCCTGTAAAGCGCTTCGGCCTCTTCGTACCGACCCTGCCCATCAATCAGGGCAGCTAATGCGGCCACATCGGCGGCTACATCAGGATGCTCTGCTCCCAGCGCCGCCTCCCGAATGGCGACGGAGCGACGAGCCAACAGTTCACCCTGGGCATAGTTACCCTGCGCATGTTTCAGCCCGCCCAAATTGTGATAAAGGGAAGCAATATCGGGATGATTTTCCCCCAACTCACGCTCTAAAATAGTTAAGGCTCGGCGGTAAAGTGGCTCGGCTTCATCATAGCGACCCATATATTTGTAGAGGATGCCCAAATCGTTGGCGACCATTGCCCATTCAACCTCGTCGGCACAGGCGGGATGGGTTAACGCTTGTTGGAAAAGCTGTTCGGCTTCTGGGTAATGCCCTTGTTCGCGCAGCGTATCCGCCTGCTCGCATAATGTCCACAGGAAGGCAATACTGTTCTCTTCGGGAGCAATTTTGGTAGACATCATTTTTTATATTCCTCAAGAAGTGAATTTTGGATAGGGTTAGCAAAAAAGTCAGGTCAGGTATAACCCGACCTGACTTTTTACTATTTAGCCGCGAACGGCGGTTTCGTTGTGATTGAAAGTAAGTCGGCTACGAACGGCCGTTTCGTTGTGATTAAGAGAAATTCGGCTACGAACGGCCGTTTCATTGTGATTGTAGGCAATTCGGCTGCGAACGGCCGTTTCGTTGTGGTTCAAGGCAATTCGGCTACGAACGGCCGTTTCGTTGTGGTTCAAGGCAATTCGGCTATGAACGGCCGTTTCGTTGTGATTATAAGAAAGTCGGCTGCGAACGGCCGTTTCGTTGTGGTTCAAGGCAATTCGGCTACGAACGGCCGTTTCGTTGTGATTGGACAAAATACGATTATCTTGTTTGTTAAAAACAGGTTGATACATTTTTTTATCTCCTTAAAACAGTTTGTATTTGATAAGTTGTCATCAGGATACAGCGCCAACGTCCCGCAATCGTTCCACAAAGCGTCCCACAATTCATCTTATTGCACTTTCAGTCGTTGTCGTGATAGTGATCGAAAAAAACGATCACGATCACGAACATTGAAATTTTGTAACCATTCACTCCCCCAAGGTGCCCGGCACTTATAAACGAGTGTGCTACTCCAGTAGACTTGGTAATGAAGTGCCGGGCGCCTGAATGGTTACGAAATTTTTTGTGGCGTGGCGCATTACTGCCTAAGTTGGGGTAAAATAACGAATTATGCAGCTCCAAGCATCATTATTTGGCTCCCCGCAATTTCAAAAAGATGACCAACCTTTGCTGCTTCGTCGGCGCAAGGTGATCGCTTTGTTGACTTATTTAGTTGTAACCGGGCAGCCACACAGCCGTGATGTGTTAGCCACCCTCTTCTGGCCCGAAAATGATCAATCAAGCGCCCGCGCCAATTTACGTCGCGAGCTGTCGCGGCTGCGACAACAAGTCGGAGATGATATTTTGCACATTGATCGTACACAAGTGGCTACCCATTCAAACTCCCTGTTTGTAGATATAGCCGACTTTCAGGCAAAAATTGGCCAGGTGCAGGCACATCAACATGCAAAAGATGGGTTATGCTCGGAGTGTGTGGCGGCTTTGCAAACGGCCGTTTCCATTTATAAAGATGATTTCATGGCTGGATTTGCATTGCCCGACAGCCCCGAATTTGATGAATGGCAATTCTTTTTGCGCGAAGGATACCGCCAAACGCTGGGCGTCGCCTTGCAAAAGCTGATCATCTGGTTTAGCAATCAGGCTGGATTCATACAGGGGATAGAATACGGCCGTCGCTGGGTTGCTCTGGATCCATTGCATGAACCCGCCCAAAGGCAGTTGATGCAGCTTTACGCCTGGGATGGACAACAGGCGGCTGCGCTGCGCCAATATCAGGAATGTAACCGGCTGCTGAATGAAGAGTTAGGCGTAAAACCGGAAGCGGAAACAATCGAACTGGCTGAAGCGATTCGTACCCGCAAGGTGATTGTACCAGAGAGTAAGATTGTGAAAGAAACGGCCGTTTCGGCAGGCGATCTCAATCACCACCCATTGCCAGACAAACCATCTCCCTTCCTAAACATCCCCTCCGAACCAACCCCGTTTCTGGGGCAAGAAGATGCGCTCCAAAAAATCCAGGAGATGTTAGCCAATCCTGATTGCCGACTGTTGAGCATCATTGGATTGGGTGGCATGGGAAAATCCCGATTAGCAATTGAAGCTGCCAAACAAGCGTATGAAACAGAGCTATTCTTAGATGGGGTTGCCTTTATTTCCCTGGTTGGGGTCACTTCGACCAATGCGTTACCCAACATGTTGGCAGATGCTCTCAACTTGAGGCTGACAGGCAGTGGAGAACCGCTTGCCCAGCTAATCAATTTATTGAAGCGCAAGGCGTATCTGCTACTGCTGGATAATTTTGAGCATCTTTTGACAGAAGATCAGCCACAAGATGCGGGCGTGATGCTGGATCGTTTGTTGACGAAATGCCCCAAACTCAACTTATTAGTCACCAGTCGTGAGCCGTTGCAAATGGCATCTGAATGGCGACACTTAATTGAGGGGCTGCCGTTTCCAGATAATGATGCTTTGTCTCTGGAAACACCGTTGACGACGACAGACGGCTCCTCTATTGGTGCGTTTCCGGCGGTGAGATTGCTTGTGCAAACGGCCGTTCAAATCACCCCCGATTTTACGTTAACGAAAACAAATAGCTTGACCGTCTGCCGCATTTGTGAATTGGCACAGGGGATGCCTTTGGCAATCAAGTTGGCAACAGCCTGGCTCAGAGCTATTTCTCTGGAACGGATTGTGGCTGAAATGGAACGCAGCCTCAATATTCTCACCAGCCGCTGGCGTGATTTGCCGCCGCGCCAGCGCAGTATGCGAGCCATTTTTGATTATTCCTGGGAATTACTCATTGCGCCCGAGCAAGACCTTTTTCAAGCATTATCTGTCTTTCGCGGTGGCTTTACGGAAGAAGCAGCTGAAAAAGTGGCGTACGCTTCGCCATTCTTGCTGGTCGGATTGGTGGATAAAGGATTGGTGCAGGTGCAGCGTCAGGCCGAAAATATACGTTACCACATGCACGAATTGACCCGTCAATATGCCTTCGAACGCCTGTCCAACAGTCCACAAATGCACATTATTTTTGAAAACCATGCCCGCTACTTTGACAATTTTGTGCAAATGCGTACGCAAGCGATGTGGGAAGCTGGGTTCAACACAGTCTCGGCCGAAATCACAGCAGAAACGCACAATGTTCACCATGCCTGGGAATGGGTCTTAAATGAAAGTATCCAACACTCGAATAGTTCGCCGCTGATTAATCTGCTGTCTACCTTTGGATTGGGGATGAAGCGTTACTATTATTTGAAACGGCCGTTGGAAACCGCTAACACACGCTTTATCCAAATCAGTGAGGCAATGGCCCAAGCTGGTTGGGCTTCTCTGCCGGAGACACACCCTTGCCGAACCATTCTGGCACAATATCAAGTGTCGGCTGCATTTTTTTGCGTTGGCGCCGGCAACTATGTTTTGGCTGAACAATTTTTAACTGACGCTTTGCCTCAATTACGTCAATTTGGGGGAAAAACAGAATATGGCTTTGCGCTCACAGTCATCGGTATAGCCAATCTGCTGCGTGGTCAACGGCCGCTTGCCCATGAACAATTTCAAGAAAGTCTCGCGTACTTAAAACAAAGTGAAGATACAAACGGTATTGCCTATACATTAAAGATGTTGGGTGTGGTCGCCGTAGACAATGGAAAGTACGAACAGGCTTTGACTTATTATCAGGAATCATTAGATTTGTATGAATCCATTGGTTATAAACCCGGCATGGTCGCGGTCATTTACAACATGGGCATTGTTTTATCTCGTCAAGAGCGAATTGAAGAGGCAAAAGCACGTTATGAACAAAGCTTGCAAATTGCTAAAGAAATTGATTACCCTCCGATAATTATGCAAGCACGAGGGTCTTTAGGCGGTATTAACCGGATGCTTGGCCGGTATGATTTGGCTAAAAAGTATTATGAGCAGGGAATCGAAATGGCTTATGACATCGGTAGAACCCGCTTTTATGAGGTTAATCTGCGTGGTCTGGGATTGAATTATTTGGCAATGAATGATTTGCCAGCTGCCGAATCGACATTAAAAAAGGCATTGCGCGTGTGTGAAGAGATGGATGATGTGCCGGAATTGATATCGGGAATAACCTCACTGGCGCAAACCTGGGCTAGACAGGGGAAGGTGGATGAGGCATTAAAACTGGTTTCTTTTGTCTCCCTTCGGGAAGAAATACGCGCTAATGATAAAGAATTAAACGATGCTTTTTTGGCAGAACTGGCGCAGGAGTTACGGCCGTTTTTTGTCGAAGAAGCAGCAGAATGGGCTAAGCAACAAACGGTAGCAGATGTTTTGTGCTGGATGTTTGAGTAACGACGCCTGAAATTTTCAGCAAGCTGGACAGGCACAATTTTGTCTTCTTTTATCATGATGATATTTTGCGACGACCAGAATGTGGGCTTTCAGTTCTGTGTCACCCGTGCATCCATTTCTGATAGTCTGCGAGATCACGCTTTTGATTTGATTGGGGCGATTAAATTCGCGTTTGGCCCTTGAGTTCCAGGTATTTATTCAGCAGTCCGGCCGTCAGGTGGTAAGCGGGAATATCCATTGTCATGACGCCGCGCTGTTCTAGCAGGGTGCGCCACAGTTGACGTTCGTCCAGAATTTGCTCGGCCAGAGCACGTTCTTGAATGGCGCTCATGCTGTATGGCGGCCGTTGCGCGGCCGCCAGCACATTAGGATCGCTGAGCGTGACACATAGGGGCAGGTGATGAGGATAAAAGGCGCCCAAATGGGGCACGAGGGTTTTGATGGCTTCTTCCCGGCTGGGGTCGGTGAGCATGACGATGAGGGAACGTCGTTGCCGCTGGGTTTGTAAATAGTGCAGCGCCAACGCATAGGCAGGGTCATTATTTTGCGGTTCGACATTGTACAGTCCCTCGACCAGGTGCATGAGCTGGCCGGAACCGGCGCGGGGGGGGATGTATTTGTGAACCCGTTCAGCAAACGTAATCATACCCACCCGATCCCCTCGTTTGAGAGCCACGTAGCTAAAGAGGAGGACGGCATTGATGATGAGGTCTAGCCGGGTGACGCGAGCCATGCCCAACGGCCGTGACTTCATCTGGCGGCTCATATCAATCAGCAACACAATATTTTGGCTGCGGTCGGGGCTGTAATCCATGGTGATCGGTTTGCCGTGGCGGGCGGTTGCTTTCCAGGAGATGCGGCGGTAATCGTCGTCGGGCACATATTCGCGTAGTTGTTCAAATTCGCTGCCGCTGCCAAACTGCTGTGCCGGGCGCAGTCCAATTTGAATTTGACGGCCGCGCCGGGCAAGCTGTTCGTACTGACGGATTTGCAGCAGGTTAGGGTGCACCTTGACGGTCGTGGGCACACTATAACTGGCCTGGCGCATGAACAATCCCCATTGGCTCGTCCAGCGCAAAGTAATCTGACCGAAGGTGTGGTCGCCTCGTTTGGTAGGGCGGACGTAGTAGGTTAGGTGGATACGGCCGTTTCCTTTTAGATTGGCGGCATAGGGCCAGTTACGGCCGTGTGGCAAACGAGCAACAGTGAATGTTGGCGATACGGCGTCCCATAATTCAATGGCTGCGGCCGTGTTGGTTAAATTCTCAATACCAATCTGGATGGGGTTGGCCTGCCCCAATGTCAACCGTTGATTGTGCTGTCGGCTAATGGAAAAATCGGCCGGGGTAGACGAGCGGTGTAAATCAGCCCGGATTGCCAACACCGTTACGATGATAACCAGGGGTACACCCCATATAGCCCAGGCGAAAAAGCCGGACAGCGCCAGGAAAAAAACCAGCAGCAAAAGCACAAACAAAATCCGCCAGGTGGGTTTGTAATCGTTAACAACTTGCCGCAGTTGGCGTGTGATTGGCCGTAGTCTGGTTCTCATAAGAAGATGATAAAGGGGTAAGCTTGGGAATGCAATTCCTAGGCTGCCACAAAAAGTACGCTAAAGCGCATTATAAGGAATGAGGATTAAATAATCCCATGAACTTTAACTTGTCATTCCCGCGAAGGCGGGAATCCACTCGACTAAAAAGATGGATACTTGCCTTCGCAGGTATGACAAGTTCGGGGTTTAATAAAATCCCCATTCCTAAGTGAGCAGCGCACTTATAAGTGAGCCGTTCACTGAAACGATTGCTCCGTAACATCTTAACGCACTTTCGGTGCGTTTTGTGTTTCAGACACTGAATCGCATTCAGCGACTAAGGATTGTGTATATTCGCCTGTGCATAAATCGCCCAATCTTCCACCGTATCCAAATCAAACTGCCAGCCGGGGGTGTGGATGATGTGGGGTGTCAAACGGCCGCGTCGGGCTTCTTGTAGATGTTGCTGGAAACTGTCCGGGCCAAACTGGAATTGAAAACTACAGTCGGACGGCAGGCAGAGGGCGTTGGTTCCTCGCTGGTGGCGGTCAGGACAGATGATGAGGGACGGGGAGGTAGAAGGGAGCGGCGCACATACCACAGCCACATCATCCCTCGTTAAAAATGGCAAATCAGACGGTAGGATTAGTAGTTGTCTGGCTCCTTGTGCGGCCGCAAAATTAACCCCAGTATGAACGGCCGCATTCAGTTTTGCTTCTGGCGATTCCACCAGAGGGATAGCATTGTGCTGCCGGGCAACTCTGCCAATTGTTTCATCCCGGCTGACGACGATAATTTGGGCTACCTCTGGCGTATTGTCCAGAATAATTAGGAGACGGGTTAGCAGGTGGCTGGTTAGATGGGCGCGTTCGCTGGCAGAGAGTACGGCCGTGAGCCGCGACTTGGTATGCTGCAAAGATTTCACCGGAATAATTGCCCAGATTGCCATAAGGCCGACCATTGTAACAAACAGCCGCAGGGATTGGTAGAAATTGTGTTTGTGCTACAATTTCCCAATTCAATCGAAGGTTTTTTCTTAACGGCTATACAATCGGAGGAAACAACTTATGGCTTTTAAAATACCCAGTCTTATCCTAAAACAGCTTTATACCTTCGGCAGTCTGAAAAACGGCGACGAAGGCGTTCGCTTTTCACTGAAGAATCGGTTGAGCGATACCAAGATTACCGACGTGAAGAGTGTCAGCTTCAATGGCGTGGAAGTGCCGCGTCAGGCAATCAGCATAGATTTGGGGGAGGGGGATGTGCGCCACCCGGACGAGTTTACACCTGATTCTCCCCTGGATTTTCCGCTGCGGCATATTTTAGACATCGTTTGCGATATTGACCCGCTGCCAGAGGGCAAGCATAAGATCAGGGTCGAATTTTCGGCCGTTTCCTTTGGTGATTTGACGCTCAAAGTGGAAGGAGCGATTAGCTATCAGGAAGAAGATGCCATCAAAATTCCGCGCAACTCTGGGGATGATTATTCGCCCGAAGCGATTACTGCCCGGCAAGATTTTGTGGCTGAATTGACCGGTCAGAAGTTAGAACACATTTCCCAATATTCGTTTGATCCGCACATTGCTCAGGGAAACATTGAGAACTTTGCCGGCGTGGCCCAAGTTCCTATTGGGTTTGCCGGCCCGCTGACCATTAATGGGGAACATGCTAAGGGTGATTATATTGTGCCCATGGCCACGACAGAAGGGACATTGGTGGCTTCATATAATCGAGGGATGAAAGTTATTAACCTATCTGGTGGGGTGACATGCAGTATTGTGGGGGACGCGATGCAGCGGGCGCCTGTCTTTGTGTTTGACAATGCGCGTCAGGCGCGGGAATTTGTCGTCTGGGTTAATGACAATATGGACCAAATCCGTGACTATGCGGAAGCCACGTCCAGTGTGGCCAAATTGCAATACATTGATCCTTATCTGGCCAGTAAGTTTGCTTATTTGCGCTTCAACTTTTCTACGGGAGATGCGGCCGGACAGAATATGGTCGGTCGGGCCACGTTTGCGACCTGTAGTTGGATTTTGGACCATTACGAGGGTATCCGCCATTTCTTTTTGGAGTCTAATCTGGCGACGGATAAAAAAGCATCGCAAGTGAATATTATGCACACCCGAGGTAAACGGGTGACGGCCGAAGCGACCATTAAGCGGGATGTCCTCATCCAGCATATGCGTGTGGAACCGGAAAGTTTGACTTACCATTCCGGTATTGCTAATGTGGGCGCCATTTTGTCGGGAGCCAACAACAATGGGGCACATTCGGCCAATGGTATTACGGCGATGTTTATGGCGACGGGGCAGGATGTAGCTAATGTGTCGGAATCGTCAGCCGGTATCGTTTATACAGAAATGACACCGGAAAAAGATTTGTATCTCTCTATTACAATCCCTTCTTTGATTGTAGCTACTTATGGCGGCGGCACGGGGCTGGCCACACAGCGGGAAAGCCTGGAACTACTAGGCTGCTGGGGTAAGGGCAAAGTTAATAAACTAGCCGAAATCATTGCCGGAGTGGTGTTGGCCGGAGAAATTTCATTGGCGGCCGCTATCTCGTCTTCGGATTGGGTGAGTAGTCATGAGCAGTACGGCCGTAATCGGTAAATGTCGTACCCCAATACATCGCACCCACATTCCGCACCTTATACCTTATCCATTTGTTGTACCCGTTGAAGTTGGCGTAAACTGCACAATGTCAGCAGAATCATCTACCGAACTGCTACCATCAAGCCGCCTGGAATCACCTTCATTGAGACGGGGGTGCGTCCGGTGTATTCGCCGTCGGTCCAAACGGGTTGGTCTGTGGCCGCAGCAATTTCAATTTCTTGCCCACGCCAATAATACATACCCGCTTTTTCCGTGTCCAAGTTAAAAAAGCGTTCAAGCGCCGCGCTGGAACTTTGGCGATTGCGACTGAGCATGAATACATCAATATAGCCGTCATCCACCTCAAATTTTTGGCTGATAGAAAGCCCTGTGCCTGCTTTAGCGGAATTGACGACGTAGCACTTGTAGCCCATGATGTCAATTTTTTCGCCATCTACTTTCAGGTAGTATTGAATGTCCTGGATTTCACTCATGCGTTTGATGTCGCGCATCAGATAAGCCAGTGTGCCGTACTTGTTTTTGTCTTCGCGGCTGGTCTGTTCTTCTGGTTCAATGCCAGTAAAGAGGCGTTGCACAAAGTAGCCTTCTTCCATTTTCACAATGTCAATTTTGCGCTGGTTATAGCTGGTGCAAAGCAGTTCGACGGCCGGTCTCAGTTCGGTCGGAAGGCCCAGCTCGTTGCCAAAACCATTGCCTGTGCCCCCGGGTAAAACACCCATAGGTACGCCGGTTCCCATCACTCCATTGGCGATCTCATGCTGGGTTCCGTCGCCACCGTAGCCCACAACCAGATCGTAACCGGCTGCGGCCGCCTGGCGGGCAAATTCAGTGGCATCGCCAAACTTTTTTGTGATACTGATGTCCCACTCCACGCCATGATGGTAAAAAGTGTCGTTAAGTACGTTGAGGATGGGTTGATCTTTGCCAGATACAGGATTGATGATGATATGGATTTTGGGGTAGGGAACCCTCAATTTTGCCTCCCCGCCCGTTTTCTCAGCCAATGCTGCCAGCAGGGTGGCATACGCTTCATCTGCCTGATCATCCAGTTGACTAGCTGCTTCCGGGGAGATGGTTGCTTCGAATATGTCGCCCCCCATTTCCTTAATGACAGTAATCGTTTCCGTTTTTGGCTCACCTTTAACGATGGCAATAATGGCCGAAGAATCTGGCCCTAAGGAACCGGCTACTTTTCCTAACTGTTCAGGAATCATATTGACCGCTTGTTTCTTTTTAGTGGAATGATGACCAATAACACCTCCCAATGCACCCAATGCCAGACCTGCGCCACCGGTCAACAAACCGACAATGCCACCCAGAATGACCCCGTTCACTGCCCCTCGGCGCGGGGTGCGCCCGATGTCTTGGAAGGTCACTTGTTCGGCAGCGTCTTTTTGCATGACAACGGCCGAAATTACATGCCGGTCTCGTTTGGGTAACTTCTGCACGGCCGTTTCTGCGTTATCTTGTCCATCAAATACAGCCAAGATTAAATGGATGGTATTGTCTTTCATATTTTTCACCTTTTGAATCACCTAACATATAGTAACCATTCAGGTGTCCGGCACTTCATTACCAAGTCTACTGGAGTCCCACACTCGTTTATAAGTGCCGGGCACCTTGGGGGAGTGAATGATTACAACATATAACATAGCCGTTTGGAGAAATAGGCAGCCACCGTATCCATGCTACACGGGTAGATATTATCATTGCAAATTATGTCCGTCAATTTGCTACAGGTTCTCTAAATTTGGGGATTGGGGGTCGGAAAATGTTTTTAGTTTCTTGCTATGACTACAACGAATGAAGAAAAAATGAAATTCTCCACTCGTTGTAGTCTTGAATAAGCGGCAAAAATATTAGGGGACTTTAATATCCAGGTGGGGGATCAATTGGGCCGCTAAATTGCATAATTGTGAATGTACCGCCTTGCGGGTCTTGTACAACAGAGAAATGGCCTAGTTCACCAGCAGGGGTGGCGGGCACAACAATGTTTCCGCCTAATTCTTTCACCTTTGCACTGGCTGCATTGACATCTTCAACAAAGAAGTAAACCATCCAAGTTGTGGGCATGTCGCCAAATGATTCATCCATGGTGAGCAATCCTGCCTGGGTACGGCCGTTATTTTGAAACATCCCATACCCATTTGGATCCGACTCAGTCGTCCAGCCAAAAACCGTTTCATAAAACGCTTTACTCGTTTCGGCATCTCGTGTGTTCAGCTCGTTCCACACAAGCGTATTGGGTTGGTTCACCAATTGTGCCCCAATGTGGTTATTGGGTTGCCAAACACCAAACATTGCCCCGGTTGGGTCCTGGGCAAACATCATGCGGCCGGCATCCATCACATCCATAGGGGGCATCATAATGGTGGCTCCGGCAGTTTCTGCTTTGGCAGCAATTTCATCTGCATTATTATGCTTTATATAAGATGACCAAATGGGGGGGATGCCTTGTGCTTGCATTTCGGGTGGCATGGCGCTCATACCGGCCACATTGTGCCCCTCAATTTTGAACATGGTGTAGGGCGCTCCAACATCTGTGGGTAAATCTTCAGCTTCCCAGCCAAATAAGCCACTGTAAAAAGCTTTCGCACCAGCCATATCTGTGGTGGCTAAATCAACCCAGTTAAAAAGACCATCAGGATATTCTTTCACAACTTGCATTTGATTATTCTCCTTTTTAAGAAATAGGGATGGAAAAGAGATGGGGTAGTGTTAGGTAATAATGTGAAAAAAGTATAACACAATTAGAACATTCGGTCTATGGCAGATTCAACTATGTGTGGTTTTGCTGACAAGTCCCCGGCACTTTGGAAAGTGTCGGGGACTTTAGAAGTCTTATCAAATAACACGGCCATGAGATGGTGTTTTAGTTAATAATTCACTGCGGGAATTGCTGGTGTTTTAGTTAATAATCGCGGTTCAGCAGCATATCGGTTAACTGGTGTAGAGCCGTGTATGCTTCGCCGCGGGGATGGGCTGCTTCCAGGTTGCCCAGGGCGCTTTGAGTGTAGGCAGTGGCTTTTTGGGTAGCAAAGTCGCGGGAGCCAATTTCATTGAGTAGGGCTACAACCTGTTCCACAAAGGCGTTGTCAGGTTCGGCGCTGAGGTAAAGATTGCGTAAAGCAGCGCTTTTTTCCAGACCATACAACACGGGCAGCGTTTTCTTTTTGGTACTGATGTCGGTGGAGGCGGATTTGCCGATGAGGGATTCATCCCCCCAAATGCCCAGGATGTCATCAATCACTTGAAAAGCCAGTCCAGCGTCCAGGCCAAATTGGGTGTAATGGGACACTGTTTGCTTATTCTGTCCGGCGATCAAGGCGCCCAATTCCGCGCAAAGGGAAAGGAGTACGGCCGTTTTCCCCGTAATCATATCCAAATACTCATCTACCATAACCGTGTCGCGGGTTTCAAAGGCCATGTCTGCTTGTTGGCCTTGAGTTAGCCGCACACAAGTTTCGTCAAAGCGGCGCAGGGCGCGAACGACAATATTGGCAGACACGCCACGATCATGTAGACGGTTCATGGCAATGTGGGCCAGGGCAAACATGGCGTCGCCGGTATTAATGGCTTGCTCGATGCCCCAAATTTGCCACACTGTTTTACGGCCGCGGCGGGTGGGGCTGGCATCTTCAATATCATCATGGATAAGAGAAAAGTTGTGTAGTAGTTCGATGGCGGCCGCAGCGGGTACAGCTTGCTGCCAATCGCCGCCGGCCGCCTGGCAGACGAGCAGCAATAGAACGGGGCGAATTTGCTTGCCGGCGTGAACGTGAGCCGACTGCATGTCGGCGTTGCGCCAGCCCATGTGGTAGTGCATCATGCCATGGAATAGGTCGGGAGTAGATTCGGTGGCCTGGAGGACAGATCGCATTTCGCTGTCAACGGCCGTGCGCATTGTTTCGCCTAATATTTGTAATTCATTCATTTGTTTGGTGTCCTTCATCTCTCGACTGTCATACCCGCGAAGGTTACAATGTGTGGATTTCTGCCCTCGCAGAGCTTGCCCCCATGGAGGTGGGGGAATGACCTGTATTGTTTAATATTTTGTATGTAAAGGGGTGTTACTTAATTCAACCAGGTCTTTCGCACCGCTGCAAAACATGGCCACCCGCAGTTCGGCCGTGATCATCTCGGCCAGGGCAATAACACCATGGATGCCATCTTCATCGGCCGCACGCAAAAAGTCCCCTGCCAGACCAACCAGATTGGCCCCCAAAGCGATACATTTGGCCACTTCAATGCCGCTGCGAATGCCGCCGCTGGCGAAGATGGGCAGGTGGGGAGCTGCCTGGCGGCAATATTGCACGGACACGGCCGTAGGAATACCCCAATCAATAAAAGCCCCGGCCACCCGCGCGTGGCGAGCGGTGGGGGCACGGTACATCTCTACCTGGCTCCAGGATGTGCCTCCCGCTCCGGCCACATCAATGGCCGCGATACCAGCGTTAGCTAACTGTCGCGCTGTCTCTTGAGCAAATCCCCAACCAACTTCTTTGGCGATGACGGGCACAGGTAGAGCTTTGCAAATTTGCTCGATTTTGGGCAGCAGGTTGGCAAAGTTGCCATCTCCTTCAGGTTGCACTGCTTCTTGCAGGGGGTTGAAATGTAAAATGAGGGCATCGGCTTGAATCATTTCTATCAGCAGCAAACATTCGTCCAGGCCGTAGCCATAGTTCAACTGCACAGCGCCTAAATTGGCAAACAGCAAAATATCGGGGGCGACATCGCGGACACGGTAGGTGCTGGCCAATGATTCATCTTCGACGGCCGCCCGCATAGAGCCGAGTCCCATTGCAATACCCGCTTCCTGAGCGCCTGCGGCCAACGTACGGTTGATTTCTCGCGCTTCGGCCGTGCCGCCGGTCATGGAGGAAATGAGGAGGGGGGTGTGGAGTGTTTTACCGAATAGTTTGGTGATGGTGGTTACGTTTGCCAGATCAATTTCGGGTAAGGCCTGGTGCATAAAAAAGTAATTTTCCAGACCGGTGGTTAACTGTTTAAAGTTCACATCCTCTTCCAGATTGATGCGGATGTGATCTGCTTTACGGCGTTCGGTGATGTCATTGTTGGGGGCAGAACTCATATAGTTCTCCATCAAATAATTTACGTACTCATTCAGGGGGCTACCAAGACCCTAAGGGTTTTTACTCCTGAGTGTACCCGTTAGATTAAGTGAAAAACCCATAGGGTCTGAATGGATACTAATTTACTTAGATAAATCCAGGGGGAGTATACTTGAGTGCTAGTTGATTTGCGAGTTGTAAATGAGGTAGATTAAGGTGATTGCAGACTCGATGTTCTTTTCTTTTTTCGCCACGAATTACACGAATATTGTAATTATTCACCAGATTGCAGATTAGATAGCTGAAAATTGTTGTTTTGAACTATATTGGTAACTGATTTTGCCGAGCTAACATATTTTTCGACGGCCGTGTCTAGACCTCCACCCCGAAATACAGGCACAATAGGGGTATGCAACAACATTCGCAGTTGACCCGTTTTGCCTGGCTGTCATTGGGTACGGCCGTTCTCACCATCGCCCTAAAAGTGGGCGCTTACCAGCTTACCGGTTCGGTGGGGCTGTTGTCTGACGGGTTGGAATCGGGGGTGAATTTGGTGACGGCCGTAGTCGCTTTAATCACCCTCATCATTGCCGCCCGTCCGCCGGATAAGGAACATGCTTTTGGGCACAGCAAAGCAGAATATTTCTCTGGCGGGTTGGAAGGAGTATTAATTTTGGCAGCGGCGGGGTTGATTGTGGTTACGGCCGTGCCACGCCTGTTGAACCCCCATCCCTTAGAACAAGTGGGGCTGGGGTTATTTGTCTCCCTGATAGCGGCATTTTGTAATGGGTTGACCGCCTTTGTTTTGCTGCGGGCTGGACGACGGTATCGTTCATTGACATTGCGGGCTAACGGCCGTCATCTGCTTACCGATGTGTGGACAACGGGCGGCGTTTTGCTGGGGATTGCCATTGTTGGCTTGACCGGCTGGCTGTGGTTAGACGCCGTCATCGCCCTTGTAGTGGCTGTTCAAATCAGCATGACCGGATTTGGTCTGGTGCGAGAAGCGGTGAACGGTTTGATGGATAAATCTTTGCCTGCAGAAGAAGTGGGGCAAGTCAAAACCATTCTAGGAAATTATGAAGCACAAGGCATCCATTACCACGCCTTGCGAACCCGGCAGGCCGGCGCGCAGCGTTTTGTCTCCGTTCATATTCAAGTGCCGGGTAAGTGGAGTGTACAACGTGGCCACACCTTATTAGAAAAGATGGAATGTGACCTCTGCCACGCTCTGGCGCCTGTTTCTGTGCTGACCCATTTGGAACCGGCCGAAGACCCGCTTTCCTGGGCCGATATGGACCTTAACCGTGATTTTGTATAATCCTTTACAGTCAACCAAATGGGTTGATTTTCCCGCAACTCTTTCCTGAAACAGCGCGTATACCCTCACAGATTCTTCATAATTACTGAAATACAATAACGAGAAGATGTGTCCGTGTGGATCATTTTCTTGTCAAGGAGCGAACATGATGATTGTCCCGAAACGAGTTTATTCACTTTTATGGATTGGATTGATTGGTCTGATTTTTGGTCTGGCCGCTTGTGACTTAGGCTCTATGGAAACTGGGCCATTACAAACCAAATTAGAAACGATTGAGGTGGGGAATGCGGCCACAGTAACCGTAGATGTAGATATGGGCATTGGTAAAATGTCGGTAGCTGGGGGAGCTTCTAATCTTATGGAAGGCACATTTAGTTACAATGTGGCCGACTGGGAGCCGGAAGTTTCATATGATGTAAGTGGCGAAAACGGCCGTCTCACCATTAAGCAACCCGATGTTTTTGTTGAAGGCTTTCCCGACGAAAATTTAGAATATGTCTGGAATTTGCAGTTTAACGAAGATGTACCCATGAATATGCACATCAGTCTGGGAGCCGGGGAAAGCAACCTGAATCTGGCAAAGTTGACTCTGGAAACAGTAACAGTGGAGACTGGCGCTGGCGAAACTGAAATTCGTTTAGGGGGCAGTCCATTGCGTCAGGCTGACATTGATGCCGGTGTGGGTGAAGTGTTATTGGACATGACAGGCGATTGGGATGCCGACGCTACTGTTTCTGTTGAGGCCGGGGTGGGAAGTTTTACAGTTGTTGTGCCTTCAGATATTGGTGTCATTGTGAATGCTGATATGGGTTTGGGTGATTTGAATGCCAACGGGTTCCGTATGGAAGGTGACAGCTATGTTAATGAAGCGTATGAAGATTCACCGGTGACATTGACAGTAAGTATTGATGGTGGCATAGGCGATATTACGCTGCTGCTTGAACAATAATTTTGATTGGAGACGGTCACTTTCCAAAGTGGCCGTTTCCTGATGCGGTCATCCTTAGCCGGTAGATGAGCAGACCCAGCAGCCCCCCCGTTAAAGTGGTCAATAGCCCAGCCCAGATGCCTAGATTTTGTAACACGGCCGTGCCCGGCAAACCTAACGCATAATAAATATAAAAGAATAATCCCCCCATCACCCCCCACAACGGCCAACCCAGCCGATATTCCAGACCCATGTCCCGCTGATTCCCCACCAACAGAGCAATGCCCATGATAGTGAATAGGGCGGTGGTTACGGCCGTTAACATCCAAAACTCAGACAACTCAATGCGAACACTTGGTTCCATGGGCAGTTCAGGGGCAGGTTGTGGGATGGCTGTGGGCGAAGGCGTTTCACTCGGTATGGAGGTGGGCGTGAGAGTGGGCGTAGCAGTAGGTATCGGCGTGCTGGTGGGTGCCGGCGTGGGGTTAATGATGACTACCTGCGCTTCACCCTGTTCCGAATCACTAACCGAAATGTCCAATTCCTGCGAAATGAGCGCTTCACCAGCCTGCACACCAATACGGAACTGCCCCCCTTCCGTGCGCGCCTGTAACACATAGTCTAACTGAGCCATACCATTCAGAGTGGACACTTCTGCAAAAATATTGAGCGACCCCTGTACCCGGTCCCGTTCAATGAAACGGACAACGGTATTGTCGGGGACGGGATTGCCATTTTTATCCACAATAACACCCGTTTGCAGCCGTAAAGTATCCCCAACCGATACAGCCAATGGAGGATCCCCATTGTCAGACGATTCAACAGATTCCCCTTCGGTTACATAGCGTAAGGGAATGACCTGAGCCGGGTCTGGCTGCGTGGTATCCAGCAAGTCATAGCGGATGGCCTGTACATTCACCGGCAGCGCGCCTTGCAAGGGCAGTTCCTGAAACAAAGCCCGTACTGAGGCGTCAATAAAAGAATTCACCTTACTGTAAACCCCGTAATAAGCAGTCAGTTGAGTGATTTCTGTGGTGTCCAGATAGTAGGGAGCGTTGTAGGCAAAGGCGATGACTTGATGATCACGCAGCAAGTCGGGTCGCAGCGCCAAAAATTCACTGAGCGCCTGATTACTGGTTTTGTTGTCCAATAAGGCAAAAATAATCCAATCTACATCCCGCAGCGATTCTTGCACTAGGTAGTCTGACGGTGGAGTGGCGGTGGGGAATTGGACGGTAGCTTCAAATTCGGGGGTGGTGGCTACATCGGGAATGAGGGTGGGGGTAATGGGTATGCCGTTATAGATGATTGGCTCAGAGCCGGCCGCCAGAAAAGCGCTTAGGTCGTCAAAATTGTAACTGCTAATCTGAGATGATTCTACTTGCGCGCTGGCCTGGGGGCCGTATAAGGACAGAATACGTTCTTGAATGGCTGTTTGGCTGATGAGCGGCTGCGGCGGGCATTCTGTGCATTGTTGGGCCAGCCGTACATCGGTGAAGATGATGATGTTTTCACCGGGGCCTGGGGGACGAGTAATACGTTCGGCCAACACATCGGGACTGGGTGAGATGAGGGTGAGGGATTGTTGGGCTACATCAAAAATAGCCGGTTCGTTTTGACCTAACACGGCCGTCCGCCCCTCCAACACTGTCTCACCCACAACTTGCTCCACAGTCAAATCATCCCCGTACAACCGTAATTTCAGTTTGAGGATACGTTGCACGGCCGCGTCTACCTGCATTTGAAAAGCAACATCCGACTGGTACCGTTCCTGGAACCAAAGGATTGTATCTTTCATATTAGCTAACTGCTCTTCGTAAGGAGCATTGTCCCCCAGAGCAAAATCGGCCAAATAGAGCAAATCATTTCCAGCTAAAAAAGCATCTTTGGTCACAACCCGGTGTGGGAATTGTTGTTCAGTGCTATCATAAAAGCGTTCGATAGCCCGTACCCCCAAAGCATCAGAAACAATAAGCCCGCCATTGTTACGCCAATTAGAAAATTGGGACAGCGACAACAATGTACTGAGTGCTTGCGGATCTAAACTGATAGGTTTGGTGCTGGCCTGCACATTTCCTTGAAATCCCTGATAGCGAATGTGGGCCGAAAGTAGTCCGTCCGCTTTTTTGTCATCGTTGATGGTTTCACCGGTCACGGCAAAGAAAGGAACCAATTCTACCTGCATAAGTTGGTTGAGCTGCTTTTGTACGGTGGGAATATCTTCATGTAGGGGACGGTCGCTGGCGCCGAAGCCGGGGAAATGTTTGGCGATGACGGCTACACGGCCGTTACTACCCTCATGTACGCCACCGGTATAAGCCTGTCCCATCAACCCCACCCAATACGGGTCGCCGCCAAAGGAGCGAACACCCATATCGCCGGGGCTGTCCGGGTTGGAGTTTTCCAACACATCTAACGCCGGGCCGAGAAGCATATTGACACCTACGGCCGTTAATTCCTGCCCCACAACTTGTCCCACCAGGCGCGCATTTTTAGGCTGCCAGGTAGCCCCAATGGCCATGTTGCTGGGTACGCCGGTTAACCCATTCATAATGCCGGTAAAGGGGTAGCCATCTCCTTCATGGTTAATGGCGATGAACAGTGGCAGCGATGGTTGGGCGAGATTGCCGGGGATGAGTGTGGGCGGGAGCGCTTCCTCAATTTCCGTTTCTAACGTGTCGGTAATGGATGCTAATTTTCCTGTCAGGGCCAGGCTTTGTAAATCTGTGGTTAGGGTGGCAACTTGCAGCGGGACATTGGCAAGGTCGCCATATCCGGTCAGGTTGTCATTGTCTCTGTCCAGGGTTACGCCACCCACATGATAGTTGAGAATAAGGTCGGTAATATCGCTTTCTGACGTGACCTGATCGCCAACAAATGTGACCAGGAAAAGTTGGCCTACACGCTGTTCTGGCGTCATGTCGGCCAACAAACGCTCCACCCGTTCATCTTCGGAAATTAATTCAAGTTGAGAAGTCGGCGTAGCTTCTTGTCTGACGGTGGCTGGGGAGGGGGAAACGGCCGTGACTGTAGGTGCATTTAGCAGTACGGCCGTGAACAATACCAATGTCAGAAAAATTCGTCTCATCAATTAAATAGTCAACGCCAAAAGAAAAGAAGTATGCTCCGCCAATGCGGCTGCGTAACCGTTTAGACGTCCGATGTTTTGGCCTCTGGTAGACCAGGTATATTTGTGAAGAAACATCAGAAGTCTGTTAATTGAAATGTTACGTCTGTAAGGCAAAAGTGGGGCAAAGCGGCGTTTTTACCTGCCTTACATTTTATGAGTTGGATTATAACGTAGATTGCCCCGACTATCACCTGTGTTACAATCTCGCCAGTTTATTATGTCACTACTTGCCACTTGATACTTGCAACTTGATACTTGTACCTTGCAACTTGCCACCTGCAACTTGCAACCAAAAAAATATGTCTGAACGAATGCGAAATGTGATAGCCATTGGGCTTTTATTTTTATTGGCAGCCAGTGCTTTTGTGGCCGGTTATTTTACCAATGATTTTGTGGAATTGCAGCGTGGTGTCTCGGCCGCATCGGCCGGCAGCGGCGATGATTTTGCTTTATTTTGGGAAGCGTGGAGCTATGTAGAATCTAGTTTCCTGGGAGAGCTTCCATCTTCTGAGGAGTTGACATATTCGGCCATTCGGGGAGCCATTTCACAGTTGGATGATCCCTATACTTTTTTTGTAGAACCTGTTGTTCGTGAACAGGAGCGGCAATCGCTGCAAGGCACATATGGCGGTATTGGCGCCTCTTTACGCCGTCCCGAAGAAGGGGGCGATATTGTCCTGGAGCCGCTGCCAGGTAATCCGGCTGAACTGGCGGGTATTGAGTTTGGCGATGTACTACTGGCGGTAGACGGCTTAGAAATAACAACGGAAATGACGGTGCAGGAAGTGGCAGATATGATTCGGGGGGAAAAGGGCACGGCCGTTACCCTGACCGTCTTACACCCTGGCGCTGCCAACCCATCTGAAATTGAAGTGGAACGAGGCGATATTCTTATTCCCTCTGTGGCTTATCGTCTCGTTTCCGATGATGAAACGGTTGGCTACATTCAACTGACCCGTTTTAGTGGCGAAAGTGACAATGAAATTGAAGAGGCTATTCAAGCCTTACAAGAGCAAGGCGCGGAAAAGCTCATTTTAGATTTGCGGGGGAATGGGGGCGGTTTGTTGGACGCGGCCGTTTCCGTCGCCGATAATTTCTTGGAAGATGGCCTTATCCTCATCCAGCAAACACGCGGTCAGGATGAACGGACGTATAATGCCACCGGGGAAACGTTGGCTCCCGATATGCCTTTGGTTATTCTTGTAGATGGCGGCAGCGCCAGTTCGTCAGAAATTTTGGCCGGGGCGCTGCAAGATAGGGAGCGGGCAGTTCTAGTGGGGAGCGGCCCAACCTTTGGCAAAGGATCGGTGCAACTGGTGTATGATCTGTCTGATGGCTCTTCGGTGCATGTCACCTCATCACGCTGGTTTACACCTGACAGACACCAGATTGACCAACAGGGGCTTGAGCCAGACATCGTGGTGACGGTGACGCAAGAGGATATTGACAACGGCCGTGACGTCATCCTCAATCAAGCCATCCTGGAACTGCAACAAATAGATTAATGATAGAGATTAGGAGATTGAAGAGGTAAAGGAATGAGTACAAACGAACCAAATAAAAGCAACACAGGATTGATTATTGGACTACTGTTATTGGGGCTTGTATTGGCTATGGTTGCGGCTGGCGTTGGTTACACGGCCGGGAAAGCGGCCGTCACCCCAGAAACCATCACCCAGATTGTGACCGAAACGATAACAGAAACCATCACCGAAACTGTGACCGAAACTGTGACCGAGCAGGTTGAAGTTATTCGTGAAGTGACGCGGGAAGTAGAAGTGCCGGTGACTAACGAGGCGAGTGAGACAGCTTCTGAAACCGACCAAACGGCCGAATCCAGCGAAAACAACCAGACCGAAACACCCGTCGAGCAGGGCAATCCCGAAGATATTCAATTTGATGTATTTTACGAAGCATGGGAATTGGTAGAGCAGCAGTTTGATGGGGATGTGCCCCCCAATAATGATGTGTTGTATTCAGCCATTGAAGGCTCATTAGACACTTTAGACGATGACTTTACCCGTTTCATTCGCCCAGATGTAGCTGCCCGGATTCGAGAAGATGCCGGCGGCTCTGTCGAAGGTATTGGCGCATTTGTGCGCGAAAATGATGATGGTCTCTTTGAAATTGTACGCCCCATCCCCGGCCAACCGGCTGAAAAAGCAGGGCTGCTACCTAATGATATTGTACTTGAAGTGGATGGTCAGCCAGTGGATAAACTATCCTTTGATGAAGTCATTTTGATGGTACGCGGCCCGCAAGGCACAGATGTAACATTGACGATTTTGCGGGAAGGGGAAGAAGAACCGCTCCACTTTACCATCACCCGCGTCCGTTTTGAGATTCCCACCGTTGAATCTGAAATGCTAGATGAGGGCATTGGCTACATCCATTTGCAAGAGTTTAATCAGCAGGCTACAGATAAGACGTTGGAGGCATTGGATACGTTGCTGGCCCAAAACCCACAGGCAATCATTTTTGATTTGCGGGATAATCCTGGTGGCTTTTTGAATCAATCTGTCGGTGTGGCTGATATTTTCTTGCCGGAAAGTGTGGTGCTGTTTGAACGCAACCGGAATGGTCTGGACCAGACTTTTGCGGCCGATAATGGCGACCCCGGCGAAGAGATTAAACTGGTGGTGTTGGTGAATCCAGGCAGCGCCAGTGCGTCTGAAATTGTGGCCGGGGCTATTCAGGACAACGGCCGTGCTATTCTCATCGGCGAAACCACATTTGGCAAAGGCTCCGTGCAGCAAGTACACGAACTGTCAGACGGCTCCGAAATGCGAGTAACCATTGCTCGCTGGTACACACCCGGCAACAACACCATAGACAAAGAAGGCATCACGCCCGACATTGAAGTCCCCATGGAATTTGACGCCGAAGAAGACATCCAGCTTGAGCGAGCGGTTTTGTATATTTTGGAAGGAGAGTGACTTCGTAATCCGTAAATTGTTTAAGACGGATGACGGATGACGGAAATGAGATCAAAGAGCAAAAAAATCATCGCCAGGAATAAAAAGGCGCGGTTTGAATTTGAACTGTTGGAAATGTTTGAAGCGGGGTTGGCCCTGCAAGGGACAGAGATTAAATCAATCCGTAACCATCAGGTGAGCTTGCAGCGCAGCTTTGTGCAGCCGCGCAATAGGGAGCTGTGGTTGATGGAGGCGCATATTGCCGAATATAAACAGGGCAACCAGAATAATCATGAACCCACCCGCCCCCGTAAACTGCTGCTGCACCGCCGCGAAATTGATCGTATTCTGGACGGTCTGCAACAAAAGGGGTTGACTTGTGTGCCTACGAGCTTGTATTTGAAACACGGCCGTGCCAAAATCGAAATAGCCCTGGCCCGCGGCAAAAAACTCCATGACAAACGCCGCACCATTGCCCAACGGGACGCCCAACGCCAAACAGACCGCGCTCTGCGCGAGAAATATCGCTAACTGGATGCAAGACCGGTCATGTTTTCCTGGCTTTGCCGACTTAATGCCCTGTTGAACTAAGGGTTCGCTCGTAAACAACTTTAGAGTTTCCAGATTGGTTTAATCTTCAAGATTGAACCAATCTTACCAAGTTAAAAACGAATGGACCCTAAGCGCTACCCGCAGAAATCTCCCCAGCTAATTTCTTCCCCCACATCGGGTTATCGTTTCGACAAATTTATCCCATATCATTTTTCAGCCTGGCACACCATGCGGGCAACGGGCTAATTGGCGTTGGGGATCGCCGCAGTTAACCTTCTGACTGGGTTGGTTGTTTTGCGTATAGTCAGTATGGTAACTTAACCAAAACTAACAATGTAACTATACAACACAGCAGGAAATCGGATGTCTGAATAATTACAAAAAAATTATGACAAAACGCAACTTTCTTGGATTAACGCTTACTCTGCTGTTGTTACTGCTGATTGTGCCGGTTGTGCTGGCTCATGCGGTGCCTGAATCTTCTAGCCCAGCGCCCAATGCTGTTTTGGAAGAACCGCCGCCAAAGGTGACCATTCAGTTTAATGAACCAGTCGTGCCCAATCTCAGTCGTATTGATTTGTTGACCCAGGCGGGTGAAGTAGTAGAAACAGGGCCATTAACGGCCGTAGACCCCGACAACCGCACCTTAGCTATAGATCTGCCCCCCTTAGAGGAGGGCGCTTATTTGGTTAGCTGGCAGGTGCTTTCGGCCGTGGACGGGCACACCACCAGCGGAACATTCTCCTTTGGCGTCGGTGTAGAAGCATTAACCGTGGCCAGGGATGCAGCCCTCTCGGCTCAAATTTCAACCTTAAGCGCCGCGGCAAGGTGGTTGACTGTTACGGCCGTCAGCTTGCTCATGGGTCTATTCGTTTTCCGGTTACTGGTGTGGAATCCTATTCTGCGCGGCGAAGAATTAGACTCAGAGGAAGAAGCTCTGGACTTGAAAGTAGCCCGGTTGGGGCTGCGTATAGGCATGATAGCCATTGCCTTTATTGCCATCGCTCTCATTCTCATCTTCATAGACCAGAACCAGGCGTATGATTTGCTGGCGGGCAATAATCTGGGAATCTGGTTCAACAGCCGCTTTGGCGCCATGTGGATACTGCGCTTTATTTTGGCCGCCTTGATGCTGTTTTTGCTGCTGATATTTGTGGATGTGGATGACGGCCGTGCGGCTCTGCGCGGTTGGGTCTGGTGGGTTGGGGCGCTGTTAACCTTCGTTCTGGCCCTATCCGTTTCCCTGGTCAGCCACAGCGCTGCCCTAGCCGAAAATAGCAACCAGGCGGTGTTGGTAGACTTTGCCCATTTGCTGGCCGCCACGATGTGGGTGGGCGGTCTCCTTTTCCTGGCTCTAACTTTATGGTTGGCACGGTCATTTGATCCCGAAAATCGCACCTGGCTTTATCTGACGCTTATCCTGAATTTTTCGGGGCTGGCAGCCATTGCTGTAGGCATTCTGCTGGTCAGCGGCGTCTTTCTAGCCTGGGCGCATGTGGGAACCTGGACCAAACTGGTGGGCACAGCTTACGGGCTGGCTTTATTAGCCAAACTCGGTGTAGCTTTGCTCACCTTCCTCATTGCTGGGTTGAACTTGTGGCTAATTAAGCCCCGTCTTAATCGAGCGTATGAGCAGCCGGATGATCCTAAATCGGCCGCGGCCGTGCGCCATTTTCGCATTTTGGTTACGGTTGAATTACTTGTCGTGCTGGTCATCCTTTTCATCACTGGCATACTCACCGATTCACAGCGCGGTCAGGATGCTCCTCTGCTGTCTGATGAGCCTGGGCAAACAATAGTCACCCAGCAAGCTGATGATCTGACGGTGGAAGTGACGTTAACCCCCGCCTTAGTGGGACCCAACAGTTTTGATATTCTCATCAGCGACGAAAATGGAAAACCGGCGGCCGATGTAGATGAAGTGTCAGTGCGCTTTACTTTCCTGGGGCAGTCGCTCGGTTCCTCATTTGCCGATGCGGAGCCTGTGGCCGAAGGTGTGTTCCGGGTAGAAGGGAGTTACATTAGCCTGATTGGAACCTGGCAGATGGAAGTGTCTATTCGCCGGCCGGGCGCTTTTGATACTTTTGTCGCTTACAGGTTGGAAGCTGGTGTAGGTGGCAATATTAGACCGGTGGCTAGTGGGGTACGGCCGTTGGAACAGGCTGCCAAATTCATGACCCTGACCGGCAGTGGCGGTACAGGTGTGTTGCTGCTGTTGTTTGCTATTTTGTGGGGTGTCATTGCCGCCAAAGCTGCCAAATCAGAATGGCAGCTTATCCCTTTGTTACTTGTCAGTTTGGCAGCTTTCTGGTTAGGTACTTTACAGTTAGTTACCTTCTTCAATGAAGATTACACACCTACCAAATTCAAAACCAATCCCATTTTACCCGATGTCGAATCGGTGGCTGTGGGCCAGAGCATATTCAATGAGAATTGTGTGCCTTGTCATGGTACGGTCGGTCGGGGGGATGGGCCTATAGCCAATACACTTAACCCGCCTCCGGCCGACTTTGCCTCTGGTCATACCGATACCCATCCCGATGGTGATTTGTATTACTGGATTTTGAACGGTATTGAAGATACGCAAATGCCGGCTTTCAAGGAACAATTTAGCGTTGAAGAAGTATGGCATTTAGTAAACTACGTGCGCCGGCTAGCGGTGCAAGGCTAAACAGCCCCATAAAGATTAGAGTTGCCAACTTTTCGGAAAGTTGGCAACTCTTGAGAACTTTTAAGCATCGTCCAAAATTTATATGCCAGACATGCAGTTTAGGTAAGCCTAAATTCAGCCCAAATGTCATCAAAAATAGGACAATTTATTAACGGTACAACCCCATTAAACCGTGATTGAACGCTCGAACACAAAGATTTTGCAAAATCAGATTCATTGTGCATACTGGTTAGTTCGTCATAACGAATCAGTAGGAGGCACAATGAATCTAGAGAACATATTTTGTCCTAATGA
>JAAEOP010000302.1 GCA_024223125.1 Chloroflexota bacterium | reverse complement strand
GGCGACACAGTGGAAGAAGCGCGGCAAAACCTTACTGAAGCCATTGAATTGTTCTTAGAAGTAGCAGATCCATCCGAAGTTCAGCAACGATTACAGTCAGAAGTATTCATCACCCAGGTTATAGTTCCCGTTGGGTAAATTACGTAGCCTTTCAGGACAAGACGTGTGCAAAATTCTCGCCGATCATGGATTTGTCCAGGTACGACAACGTGGTAGCCACGTCATCATGCAAAGGCGGACAAATAATTCCACGACGACACTGCCTGTGCCCGTTCACAAAGAATTACGCAAAGGAACCCTCCGCTCAATTATTCGCCAGTCGAGACTACCCCATTCATTATTTGAGGCAAGTTAACTTTCTATAAGGTTAAGCATGAAATATTGCATCGGCATTGATAGTTCTACCACAGCTACAAAGGCGCTGTTGATGGATGAAAACGGCCGTGTTATCTCTATAGCGGCCACAGAATATGGGTTTGAGACGCCGCAGCCACTGTGGAGCGAACAGGAACCGCAGTTATGGTGGAATGGAGCTTGCCGCAGCATTCGCCAGGTTTTGGCTGACAGCGGGGTGGCGGGCACGGCCGTCAAAGCCATCGGTCTGACAGGGCAAATGCACGGTCTGGTTTTGTTGGATGAGAAGGGGCGGGTGTTACGACCGTGTATCCTCTGGAACGATCAACGCACCCAAAACCAATGTGACGACATCCGCACTCGGTTGGGTAAAAACCGGCTCATCCAACTTACTGGCAATGACGCCCTGACCGGCTTTACCGCTCCCAAAATTTTGTGGGTACGTGAACATGAGCCGGACATATACGCTCAAATCGCCCACATTTTGCTGCCCAAAGATTACCTCCGCTATAAACTAACTGGCGCTTACGCCAGCGACAAAGCGGGGGCTGCCGGGACTCTGCTGCTGGATATTCGCCGTCGTGATTGGTCAGCCGCTGTGTTAGAAGCTCTGGACATTGACCTGGATTGGCTGCCAACGACGTTTGAAGGCACGGCCGTAACCGGAACCATTACTCCAGAAACGGCCGCGGCAACCGGGTTGGAAGCAGGCACGCCCGTTGTTGGCGGCGGCGGCGACCAGGCCGCGCAAGCAGTAGGCGTAGGAGCCATTGAAGCGGGGATTGTGGCTTTAACATTGGGAACGTCGGGCGTTGTGTTTGCCACTGTTGATGAACCGTTTGTGGAGGCGGACGGCCGTCTACATGCTTTTTGCCACGCCGTCCCCGGTAAATGGCATTTGATGGGCGTTATGCTTTCGGCGGCCGGCAGTTTGCGCTGGTTCCGCGACACCTTTGCCCCAGAGATAGATTTTGCTACTTTGGTTAATCAGGCGGCCGTTATTCCCCCCGGCAGCGAAGGTCTCATCTTCCTGCCCTACCTGACAGGCGAACGCACCCCCCACCCCGATCCGCTGGCGCGAGGGGCATTTGTGGGCCTAACCGCACGCCACACATTAGCCCACATGACCCGCGCCGTTCTGGAAGGAGTAGCCTTTGGACTGCGCGATAGCTTTGAACTAATGCAAAATGCCGGTCTGACAGAAATCAAGCAGGTGCGGGTCTCTGGTGGCGGGGCTAAAAGTCCACTCTGGCGACAAATTTTGGCCGATGTGTTTAACACGGAACTGGTGACGGTGAATACGACAGAAGGGGCAGCTTATGGGGCAGCCTTGTTAGCCAGCGTTGGCGCGGGCATTCAGACTGATTTATTAACGATAGTAAATGAGGCAGTGAATGTAACAGGGCGGGATGTACCGGATACGGCCGTAGACCTCTATAACGATACCTACGCCATCTACCAAACACTTTACCCAGCATTAAAAGAGCAATTTGTCGCCCTTAGCCGAGTTTAATAAGAATGTTGTATACACAGATTGGGGGAACATAGATAAAAACAAAAAATCTGTGTTTTTCCCATCCGTGTATACAAAAGATGTAATCAGGTAATATGTTGAGAACGTTCCCGTAAGTCGCGGGCGATGAGTTGGGCGGCGGCGTTTTGCCAGTTGTAGAGGGTGCGTTCGGGAACCTGGCTGCGGAACCAATCAAGGGCTTCTTTCACGGCCGTTTCCTCCTCCCCATTTTCAGCATAATAAGCGCGGCGGCTGTACGGCCGTAGTCCCTTCACATAGGGAAAATAGAGCGCATTGTAAAAACGCCAGGCATTTGTCGTACCAAAATCACCCTCATCGGGGGGTTTCAGGCGGTCAATACTTTCACTCAGGATGATTTTGAGTTCGGTGGCGCGGAGAAGGGTGCTGTTGTGACGGCCGTTCATCTGCAAACGCACATTCACCAGCGGTAGATTTGTAAGGGGGTTAGCTGCCAGTTTGGGTAAATTCCCCATGTGACTGAGCGCCCGTCGTGTGTGCTGGGTAAAGGTCTTCTCATCCATCTGCATCAGGTTTAGGGAACTGTCCAGCCGCTGCGTCGCATCTGATTCAGCCCGTGAATCTGAACGTTGGCGGCGAATGTTGGGGAAATTGAAGAAGGCGATCTGGTCTACGGCCGTTTGCACCGAATCTGAAAAAACCTGAACCAAAATAGCTGCGGCAATGGTTCCCAAGAGCAAAAGCAGCATGGGAAATGTAACCCCGGTAGCAAAAATCATGATAAGGGCGACCTGCCCGCCAAACAGTAACGCTGTAAAAAAAGAATAGTCGAAGGAGCGGAAAAAGTGAGGAAACCACACTTCACCCTGGTCTGAGGCATGTATCATGGAAACGGCCGTGCCCAACAAAAAAAGCGACGCACCCAACAAAATCATTTGCTCCACCCCAGGTACAATCATCCCCGAAATGACGACCGATCCAATTACCAAACTAAAGCCAATCAAGCTCAACCAGGCCAGACCCATCGGCCATTTTTGGTTTTGGAAACGGTGTGCCCAGGCATCATAACCGGGAGCCAGCGTGACGACGACAGCCAACCCTAGCAACATGGTCAGCACAATTAGAAACTGTTCAATTCGTAACAAGCGCAAAGCCAGTTGAATGGAAAAGGCATACTGGTTGAGCATATTGAGCGCCACGGCTGTGGCCAACGCCAACGATGCCAATCCTGCCAACCACAACATCACCCGCCCGGCATCACGGGCAATCAGATAAAAACCTTGCCAAAACAACAACCCAAATATAAGAGTTAGAATGAGTAACTGCCAACTGTTCATTATTCAGATTTTACCACAATCCACTACCGGGCTGGTTGATTCAGGAGTCCCCGACACTTAACTATACCTGGAAGTTGAGAGAAGTGTCGGGGACTTGTCAACAAGAACACCGCGTACCCAGAAACCGCAGCTACTGGTAAAAACCTATATTATTTGCTTTAATTAGGGTAGGGAAATTCCATCTCTGATTTATCTGACTTATCTCTCAAAAAGAAGAGGAAAATTGATATGCAAATGCAAGATGTGTTGGGACTGATTCTTGGCGGGGGCGCCGGCTCACGTCTTTACCCCCTAACCAAAGAACGAGCAAAACCGGCCGTGCCCCTGGCTGGCAAATACCGGCTCATAGATATACCCATGAGCAACTGTTTACACGCCGGCATAGATAAAATAGCTATATTAACCCAATTCAACTCCGTTTCCTTACATCGTCATGTATTCAGAACGTACAACCGGGATGTGTTTGCCTCTGGTTGGGTGCAAATATTAGCCGCCGAACAAACGCCTCGCAGCGCCGATTGGTATCAGGGTACGGCCGACGCTGTACGCAAACAAGTTGTTGAAATTAGAGAAGCAAACACAAAATACACCCTGATTTTAGCCGGTGATCACCTCTACCGGATGGATTATCGAAAATTTGTGCAATTTCACGTTGACAGCCAGGCAGATGTGACCGTGGCCGTACAACCTGTCAGCGCCGATGCGGCCACTGATCTGGGCATCTTAAAACTTGATCAGAACAACCAGATTGTAAATTTCAACGAAAAACCTCCCAGACAAAAATTAGCTGGCCTGGAAAGTTGGG
The DNA here is from genome assembly GCA_024223125.1 of Chloroflexota bacterium. Next base: position 2,861 of record JAAEOP010000302.1, on the reverse strand, counting down.
AAGGGGCTGAGAAACCATATATGGCTTCTATGGGCATATATGTTTTCAGTGACAACGCCCTTTTCGAGCTATTAGAAAGTGATGGAAATGATTTTGGCCGGGACGTTTTACCCAGAGCTATGAATGAAAAGCGATTGATGGGTTATGTATTTGAAGGTTTTTGGGAAGACATCGGTACGATTCGACGCTTTTATCAAGTCAATTTGGATATGGCGGCTCCAGATGCTCCTTTCGACTTTTATACCCCCCGGTCACCCATTTATACACGTGCCCGATTTTTACCCACATCTGAAGTTCACCACGCACATTTAGACAAAGTATTGTTGACAGACGGCTGCCGAATTACGGAGACGGATGTTGCCAATTCGGTTATTGGACTAAGAAGTATTATTGGAGCCAATACAACGATTAAATCTACAGTAATGATGGGGTCGGACTATTACGAATCAGACAGTGACAAAGCGGAAAATAGACGGTTGGGCCGCCCTGACATGGGTATTGGCGACGGCTCAAATATTAAGCAAGCTATCATTGATAAAAATGCGCGTATCGGTAAAAATGTAACGATTCGGGCCATAGCTGAACGTCCAGATAAAGATGGAGGTTATTGGGTGGCGCGAGATGGTATTGTCATCGTGCCTAAAAATGCCATTATCCTTGATGGAACGGTAATCTGAGGCATGGGCAAAGGGTTAACGCGATGTTATTCCGAATCCCGTAGGGCGAGGAATCTTGTCTCAGCAGGGGTAAAAATTTTCCCCTACGGTTGAAATGACATGCTGTTTTTAGGAAATTACCCAACACCATCTTTTATGAATTCAGAAGACAGCGGCTAAAACCAACGGATAAATGAGCGTCAATTCGTTTCTCTACCTAGCATTAAACTTTACCAGAGTAACTTATGTCTTACGTTTTACGTTTCACAGGCATTACCAATAAAGGTTAGAAAAAGTATCACGAGCCGCAGCCAGTACCTCTTCATTTTTCCACAAACCGAATAATCCAAATTTAGCCACAGGGTATGGCTCATTGTTTAACGATGAGAGGCGGTTGTAATGAATTTTCTTAGTGGGCAGCCCGTACTCCTCGGCAAAGGCGGTCAGTTCATCCCGCATTTGTTTTTCAAGGTAACGACTCTCAAACGGCCGTATAATTATCCCACCAGCCTGACACGCATCCCCCTTTTCGCACTCACAGTTCCGTAAAATCCCGCCTTCATCCGGATCCAATTCCCAGACGCGAAAGGCAATCTGGTGGCCTCGTTTGCCTATTAAATAGGCCGCCACCGCCGTGGGGCTCAAAATGACTTCCATACGCAGCACCTTTGGGCCGCTTCTAGCTATCCGGACCGTTTTTGATTTGGGCTTGGGTTTGGGTTTGCGTGACGGCCGTTTGGGACGACTTTTGCGGCTGGTTGGCGACGTTTTGGGTTTGGCAGGGGGGGCGGGTTCTGGCGGCGGCAGAGTTTGAGTAGTCAGGTCCAGGGGACGGCCGTTGTCCGCATGGCACAATTCACGATGTTCCTGGCAGGTATGACGGTCGCAATCAGAGCAAGCTAATTGGCTGTAATGGCACAAGGGTTCGTGGCAAACGTCGCATGTTTTCACTTCATGGGCGCAGTCGCGGCAAAAGACACGTTTACAATCAATACAGGCCGGGGCTAGACAATCTTCATGGGCCAGATGTCCATTGTGGCATAAATACAGGCGTTGGCCGGGCTGCCCGCACATCTGGCAATGCAGCGGCTCCAACTGGAGCAGCAGCGGGTCCCACACAGCGTAGGCGCTCACCTTCGTACTGCGGTTAACGATGCGGACAGCCTGGATGAGTTTGGGCTGCTGAATAATAAGCAAGTTGAGCAAGGTAAGGTTGATGCGTACCTGATATCGTTCGGTCAGGTCAGTCAGTTTGTGGCGGCGTTCGGTTTGCACGGCCGTTAACTTATCTTCCAAACCAGGGCGGCGTTCGGCCGAAGCCGTTCGCAGCCGGTTCTGCAAGTCTTTTTCCAGGGTATCATAATAATCGGTGAGGCGAGCTTCATCCAGTTGGCGGAAACGGACAACACGCTTTTGCAGGCTGCCCAATTCTGCTTGCATTTCTTGCAGAACGGACGTTTGTGCCCGGTCTAGTAAAGCAGAAAGCGTATTTTCATCCAGGGGTGCATTCAGTGTGGGGCCATCTTTAGGTTGCCAGCGAATCGGGGCGCTGGACAAAGAAGCGAGAACGGTATCGGGAGAATCGGCCGTAGCCCGGCTTTCAATCGGATCAGAATCAATAACGCGGCTGCCGGTATGGGCATCCATCAACACCGAAACCAGCCGTTCCTGCTTCTCGTCGCTGAGAATGGCGGCCTTAAAGTTAAAGCGTACATAGGCGCTTCGTACCCGGGCAACAGTGGCTCGTTTTAGGGGCTGGGTACGCGCATTGAGCACTGCCCAACTTTTCATTGCCAACTCATCCACACTGCTTTTATTCAGGCGCAGATTATTGATGTAAAGACGGCTGGAAGCGGATCGGCCGTAAGCCTCCTCCACCATCTGCTCCACCAACGGATGATTGTAACCTAGCCGGGTCACATCTTCTTGCTCTGTTTCCGCAAAAGCAAGCCGTAAATAATCTGGCACACGCCAACGGTCGGCCACCGTTTCCGGCAGCAGCGCTTCATACACATTATAGGCCGGCGGCTCCACAATACCGCCCGCCTCTTGTAAATAGTCTAAAACAAACTCTTCTAAGTCACTCATACCGTATTCCGTTATCCGTCATCCGCCCACAACTCACGTCGCAAAGTCTTCCCCAAACAAAGTATCATCAAACGTCTGCACCCGGCGCATGGTGTCGCGGGCGGTCAGCAAGCGGTC
>JAAEOP010000301.1 GCA_024223125.1 Chloroflexota bacterium | reverse complement strand
TGCTGTCCATATTTGGTCTGCCGGATATGTATACGTTGTGCGGCCTGCCTTAAGCAAGTCCCTTTATCCCGCATGGAGAGCGCGTCGGCCGTCAGGCGTTCGCTGCGTGCTTCCATGCGGATGGGAACAAATCTCATGATAACAGTCAAGCAGTACAAAACTGAATTTGTAACCCAGGCAGAGGCTGCCATTCTGCCGCGGGTGACAATGACCCAATTCATGATGGTTATTGCCTGCGCTGCCTTTTTCTTTGGCGTCTTGCGCATCCCCCTCTGGCTCAGCCCACTGCCGCTCGTCCTGGGGTACGCCTCCGGCTACCGGCATCATGGCGAACTATCCATCAAGCGACTATGGGTCTATGTCGCCATCTTCCTTCGTCAGCAATTAGGACGACCGCGCCGGCTAAACCTACAACACCAGTGGGACAGTCATGAAATGAAAGCATTACGTCAGGAAGATCGTTAAGGTTAGTAGCTGGTCGCTCGTTGGCGAACTCCAAATACCGCCAGCGACCAACCACCGACCACTAGGAACAATCATGCAACTATTTCAAGTCTCTCTACCCAACTTTAACCAATTAAGCCAGCAAGATCAGGCGCTCATCATTGACAATATGAACTCCCTTTTTCGTGGCCCGATCCAGCATTGCCGTTTTATTACCTTCGTGACGCCGGCCAATCTGGATTACCTGGAGCGGGAACGACGACGGTTAGCTTTGAGCGTCCCCGATGAGTGGCGGCGGCGTGGCCTGATGGAAGAGGTGCGGCTTATTGACCAGGTAAGCAGCGGCGAAGAGATGCGTCATACCCGTCATTATCTCATTGATTTCAATGACACGGCCCAGGCCAGTGACCTGGCCTACTGGCGCGTCCGGGCAATCAACCAGGCTAAATTGAAACTTCCCATTGACGGTGAGTATGCCGAAGCGCCTGACCATATGATCCCCATCCTGGATGCGGCCGGCGGCCGCTTTGAGGTAGATAATACTCGCTACAAGTACGCCACCGTCGCTTCCTACGCTCTGCGCGGCGGCTGGGATTGGCGCCATCCGCTGGTGCAGTTCATTACCGATGCCACCGGCCCCATGATTCTATGTCTTGACGCCAAAAAGATTCACCCGGAACGGGTGGCCGCCGCCGTCGAATTTTGGGAAGGGATGCGCCTGAATGGTCACGACCGCACGGCCGTTACCCGGCGTACTGAATCCCTGGCCGCGCAAGAAGGATTGCGAGATGAATCTCTGTTTCACCTGAGAGTTCTGTTCTTGCTCCTGGATAAAAACACAAAGAATTTACTGCAACGGGTCAAAAGCCTGCGCCGAATATGCACCCCCTCGATGAGCGTAGACCCGCTGCGCGGCTACCAGCGAGCGGCCAGCGCCATGTTTGGCCCCCAGAAGCAGCCGGGCGGCCTACCGGCCGGCCATTATAATGTCTCCAGCAAGACGTTGGCGGCCGGCGCCGGTCTGTGGGCGATTGGTCGGGAACAAGAGACGGAAGGGATTTATGTGGGCATCTCCCAGGAGGAAGTGGCCAAACATTTTCATTTCTTCAATTGGCATGGAAATGATCCTTTTCATGCCATTGGGTTAGGATTGACTGGCCGAGGGAAAACGGTCTTTTTCCAGGCATTGGCCTGGCGTATGGCCGAACAGGGGATTCAAAGTATCTTTTTGGAACCGCAGGGTCATTCCAGGCGTTTGCTCGACCTGGCCGCCGGCCGCTGCGTTTCATATAACCAGATCTCTTATGATACCACCCGGATTAACATCCTGGATGTGGTGTATGAAAATAAGTCAGAGCAAATGGATCATGTTATCACCTTGCTCTCCCTCCTGCTCGACCCCCTCGGCCAGCGTCCCCGTGAATTTAGCAACGCAGAGATTGCCGCCCTGCGCAAAGCGTTAGGGTTGACCTATGACCGCTACCAGTGGGAGTCGGAACTACTGTCAGATCATAGTTTGACGCCGACACTGGAAATCTTGTGCAGCAAATTACAGCAGGTGGCCTGTCGCCAAGATGCGGTTTTAGCTATAGCTTCTCCTCTTTTGCCGCCCGCAAACATTGGCGGCCAGGCTGTGACTACGGCCGCAGCCGCCCTGGCTGAAGAAATTGCCAGCCTGTACGTTTTCGGCGATTACGCCGATATCTTCAATGTACCTTCCAACACTGATTTGACCCTGAAAGAAGATATCGTCTTGTTTGACTTCAAGCAGGTTCCAGCAGCGCGTCGCGGCCTCTTTTATTATGCCATCCTGGCCGGCATCAATCTCCAGGTACGGCGGCGACCCCGTAAACGAGCCATCATCGTAGATGAAATTCATTACATGGCTCAGAACTCGCGCCTACTGCAATTCCTGGCCAGTATGGTCAAAACCGTGCGCACCTATGGGGCGGCCGTCATGATGATAGACCAGGATTTGGAAGCCTTTATTGGAGTGGATGGGGCGCAGGCAGAATCCATGGCCGCCGGCTTAGATGTCGCTGCCGGGCAGTTTATTATCAATAATATTACCTGGCTCATCTCATTTGGCTTAAAACGGAAAGCAGCCTTGCGTCTGATGGAACATTACCCGGATGAAATCTTGCCCAGTCATGCTCAATTCCTGACCAAAGCGGGCAGTGATAAGGAGGTAGGCAAAGGCATGGCGGTTATTCGTGCCGGCGGCAAGGCGGATATGATTTACGCCAAATTGCGACCAATGGAAGAGCGAGCTTTATTTGGAAGTTAGATAGTTGCTGGTTGCTGGTTATTTATTGTAACCAAAGAGGTTTCGCAGCCACCAGCCACTAGCTACCAAACACCAGCCGCTAAAAGGAAAACTATGAACGGAGACACAATCGTCAAACGATTTCGTAAACGTGAAAAAGATACGCTGGCCGACGAGATACGGCTGAACACCTGGTCCCTCATTCTGATCGCCCACCTGATTCACCAGGAAGAGCAGCGGCTGCAGGACAGCGACGTGGCTGTGGATGAGGAGCGAGACCCATTCTGGTCAATGGTCTCCTGATTTGTTCGCCGCTGGAAACGCATCATGATTAAAAGAGACAGAAAAAGTCGTATCTCCTGGGACGCGCAGGCTGTTTGGTACCGGGTACGTTACACAGAACCGACGGCCGTCCGCAAATGTTTACTCTGGCTGGCGACGGCCAATAAGATAGGCCGAATAGCCCTCTGGCACGAAGCAACCCCAGAAATGACAACCTTACATATTGGCCTTCCGGCAGGCGGCGCCGCTGTCTTCACCCGGATGGCCGGCGATTACGGCTTTTCCCTTCAGCCCAAGCTATCCCAGACTGCTTTACCCCCAGCTATGAAGCTGTATCCACTCAATGAGGACGACCTGCCCTGGGAAGTCTCGTTTATGGCCCATATCGTCGCCGGATGGCCGTTTGCGAGCCGTTTGAATGATGAAAACAAAAAAGGACAATATCTACCAACAGCGCCAGAAAAGAAACAAAGGGAGACCCCATCCACTTGGGCATTGCCGTCGCCAGATCGAGGGATGCGCCAGCGCCCTGTCTGGCCCCATGTCAACGGCGCGGGGCCAGAATTGGCTGCGGCCAAACCGGATGCCGCCAAATGGCTCTTAGGCCGGGGAGTTGAAGGGACGCCCTTGCAGGCTGGCGGCCGGCTGAACCTGTATGGCGGCGCCCAGGAAACGGCTGACTGGTTGGCCCAGATGACTCACCAGATGATTCGTCTCCATCCTGGCAATCTCATCCTCATTGACGGCCGAGGTAACCTGGCGCCCCAACTCAAGCGTAAACAAAGCATCCTGCGTCTAATCGGCGATAAAGTAACTTACATGGACATGGACAATGCTCTCACAGCCTCCGGTTTCAATCCCTTAGCGGCCGTACCTGGGGAGACAGAAGCGCAAACCATCCGGCGCTGGCAGGATTGGTTTAGTCACATGGGTGTACATCGCAGCAACTTACCCCCATTGGCCGAAGCTTTCAATCAAGGAGCGCGGGAGATTGGGGCTTTGCGCCGCTGGCTGGATGAACCGGGTCAGCAGATTCGACAGGACGTCACCGCCAGCCTGGCGCGTCGCCTGGAAACCTTTTTGGAGACACGAACAATCCGGGAGTGGGTAGATTGGCCGGATAATCCGTTTCGCTTGCTGCCGGAGGGGGTCTTGTTATTTGCCTGTGAATGCAGCAGTTGGGAACGGCAGCAGCTACTCAACGCCGTATTGCTGGGCGCTTTCAACAGCGCCGGCGCCCGCCTCATCTTGCATGGCATACCCTGGCGAGAACTGCGCCTGAACTATTGGCTGCTTAACTCAAAGACCATCATTACCAGTAATGGCCCGCTATTCCCCGATGGGCGGGTGGTGCTTGTACGCTGCGAGAAAGCAGAGGCGGCAGCGCTGCTGGCAAATCGTTTCTTCCCTGAAGATCCGCAGCTGCGCGAGAATGTCCACTTACTGCAACGCGGAGAGGGTATCCTCATCAACAAGAGTACGCCTATTTATACAGCCTGGAACGATTAATTGGACTTACAAATCTTTACAATACCTTGCCGCCAAGCGAGGAAAGGAGACCGTTTATGGCGCTAATAATTTTGATTATCCTCATTTTGTTGATTGCTTTCCCTTTACGATTAAATCCCAATCGGCCGTGTCACCCGATCCTGATTAAGTCTGGACGAGGCTACATTAATAGTCGGCCGTTTCAATGTGGCCGACGTTTCTAAGGATAGATAACAGATGCGCCACCACAAACTTCATCGCTATGGTTTCATCACCCTGATCCTTTTCATTTTGCTTAACATCGGGCTTGTGCTTCTGCATATTACAGGCCAATTAGATCTGCGCCAGTTTCCACAAGGTCGCCTGGCGCTGTTAGCGCTGCTGGCGAACGGCACGGCCGTTGGGGGCCTCCGCTGGCGTTACCGGAAATTGCAGCAGCAGCTAAACGAGGCGGCCAATAGTCAAGGATTGCTTCTCAGCCTGGCGCCCCATCCAGATACTCCTCTGGAGACCCATGATTTGTTCCGCCGTTTCCCCGCTCAGTACGTGCCAAGAAAAGGTGATTGGCCCTGCGCTCATACCGCTTTTGAACTGACAGGCAACCAGTTCCAGATGCGTTATGCTTGTTTCCTATCGGAAAGGCAATGGCGACAGGCGGCCGTGAAGGAGATCGCCCATGAATGGCATGGAACGCAAATCCAGGCTGTGCCTATGACGCCGGAAGCGGCCGCCGCCGATCTCATCCGGGCAGCCATGATAGAAGGACACCCTGCCATTGCCTGGTGTACGTTGCAGTTGAAGGAAGATGATGTTTACCCACTCCATATTCCAGATGAACCGACACGATATGGCGTTCGATCCCGTGACCAGGCGGAAACCTTTTTGGCGGCCGTCAATACCACGGCCGGAGGCATTCATGCCGGAGTGCAGATGCTGGTTCGTCCGGCGCCAGCAGCTATCGCCGGTCAGTGGGCCGGGCACACACGACGGTTGGAAGGGAAGTTGAATCAACGCGGAACCCGCTCCCGCCGCAGCGAGAATGGTCTGGCTGTTACCTCGCAATCGTATGGGCCGCACAATGAGAGCCAGCTCCGGCGTGAAGTTGACGCCATTGCGCCCCGGTTAGGTGAAGTAAAGGTCGAGGTTTGTATGCGTATCTGGGCCGCCGGTGAGAACCAGGCCCAATGCGAACGAGAAGTCCAGCGCATTGCCCAAAATATAGCGGCCGAGACGCGCAGTGAGGACAACAAACTGATAATGGCCGAACACGGCCGCAACTGGACGCCTGTGCTGGGACGCCACTTTCCCCCCAAAGGTGGGTTTATTCTCACGGCCGGTGAGTTGGGCCATCTCTACCATATGCCCGATAAAGAAACGATGGCTCTTTACCCCAAGCTGCAACTGTCCGCCGCCAACGTCCGCGGGCCGGCAGCGGATGTGATTTTGTCTCCAGAGCAAGTACCGGCGCATATCCGGCCCGGGAGCAAACATGGCCCGCCCACGCGGGTGTACGGGACGTTCGACCTGCCCAGCGGCGACACGTTGTACATTGGTCAGCCCCTCTCAGCAACCACCACCCACAGTCTGACAACCGGCTCCAATGGCACCGGTAAAAGCGTGGCCGCGGCCAATATGGCGCTGCAAGATTGGTGTGGCGGAAATGCAGTTCTGGTCATCGATCCCCACGGCGCCTTGCTTGAGGATATTTTATCCGCTGTGCCCCCAGAGCGGGAACAGGATGTCACAGTCCTGGACATGGAAAGCAGCCAGCCGTTTCAATTCAATATATGCCGGGTTGGGCGGACGGAAGGGGTGGAGAAAACCATCGGGTATTTGATGGAAGCGATACGAATTGGGGAACCAGCTTCCTGGGACAGCGCCGTAGGGATGAAAGAGGTGTTGGAAAACGCGCTCATGATTGCCCTCCATACAGATGAACACGCTTCCCTTACAGATGTGGCCAGCGTCCTCGATCCGGCTACCCGAATGGGTTTAATTGATAAGGTAACGGCCGTAACCCCGGAAGCCCAAGAAGCTGTTCATTTTTGGCTAAAAGTGTTTCCAAGTTGGAATAAGAACGAACAAAAACGGGCCTTGACAGCTGCCCAAAGACGCATAAATAAGTTTCTCAAATCCCGCGCCCTGCGCCGTACATTGGCCAGCGGTGAAACCACCTTTGATTTAACGGCCGCGATTCGGCAGCGCAAGCTGATTCTGGCTCCGATGCCCAAATCAATGGGAGCCGAGACCAAGCGTGTATGGAGCGCCTTGTTAGTGCGAGAGTTCCTGTCAGTCTTAATGACCCTGCCTCAAGCGGATAGACAGTATACCACTTTGATTATTGATGAACTGAAAGACACCATCGGCACCCTGGCTGAATTTGTCAAAACGATTGTGGAACAGTTACGTAAGTACAACGCTTCCGGCAATTTCTTCGCCCAATCGTTCAACCAATTGCCGGAGGATGTGCTGTTAGTGTTGAAAAACGAGTGTCGCACCCAGATTTGTTTCAATTGCGGTCCAGACAATGCCGTCATTGCCGCCGACATGATGGGGGAAGGTATTACAGCCAGGGACATTCAGAAGCTGCCACCCTACCATGCCTTTGTCAAGCTGGCGCTGCCGGGCGCGCAAGCATCCCCCTGCCTGATTGCCATGCTGCCCCCCCTTCAGTCAGAGCCGTCGCCGGTCGCAAACGGGCGACGGAAACCAACACCGCCAGCGACCATTCTGAAACCGGTGCCGCCGGGGTTAGCTCCTGCCCATCACAGCGCGGCCGAACTGCTTCACTGGCTAGAGATTGGCGGCGAAGCCAATCGTGAAGCTGTCATGGCCCATTTGTACACCCTGTCCCTGGACGATCTGGCGTCTGTATGGCAAAAGAAACAGCAGTTAGAACAGTGGAAGCGAAACCAACTGCTGCACAGTCCCTGGATTGTACCGAATAAAGTCAAGCGCATTAAAACACTTTCTGCGGCCACGATTGGCATTCCCTGGTGGTTAAGCGACTACGCCTATGCCCACAAGCGCGTTCAAGTGACGCTGCCGCCTAATCGTAAGCGGGATGGGGGGCAAAAACTTTACAGGTGAAAATATGTCTATGCTAAAAACTGCTCTTACGTATACTGCAAACGGTATTTCCATTATTCCCAGCCATCCCAAGACGAAACGGCCGTTTTGGCAACGATTACCCAAAATTGACCATCCAACGAAACCGGGAAAAAAGAAGGCGACCTGGAAACCGTACCAGCAAAAGATAGCGGCGCCGGTGACGATTCGATACTGGTTCCGGGACAACTATCTCAATATCACAGTTGTTTGCGGGCAGGTCAGTGGGGGATTGGTTGTGTTCGATTTTGATCACCAGGCAAAGGCGATGTTTTCGCTTTGGCGGGAAACTGTCGGGCGGCCGCTGTGCCGCCGGCTGGTCATTGCCAGAAGCGGCAAGGGCTACCATGTCTATCTGCGCCTTAAGGGTAAGCCCGTACCCACACGTAAAGTAGCCTTCAATGAAGACGGCGAGCTGCTGATAGAGGTGAAGGCAGAGGGCGGGTTGGTGCAGGCGCCGCCATCGCTGCATCCGTCGGGTTGCCGTTACCGCTGGTTACAGGGAACGCAAGCCCATATCCCCTTGCTGACCAAAAGCGCTTTCAGCAGGCTGCTAGAGGCGGCCGAATCGTTGGACAAACGCCCCGCGCAGCCATCATTTACACAAGCAGAGATAGATACCTGGCGGGTCGTCCAATTACCGCAGATAGATGGGCAGCATACCCAGTATCGCCTAAATCGTTATACCGAGGCGGCCGTGGCCAATGAGTGCGCCCAGTTGGCCCATGCTCTCAAAGGTCAGCGCAATGACGCCCTTAATTTGGCGGCTTTTCGGTTGGGGCGGTTTGTCAGCGCCGGTTTGTTGACATCTGACCAGGTGTATCAAGCGTTGCTGAAGGCTTGTGAAGCGAACCATTATCTACAAGATGATGGGCTGGGGGCCTTCCAACGTACCTTCCGCAGCGGCTTGTTAAACGGAGCAAAACAGGGCGAGATCTTATTGAAAAATGTGTATTTGAGGACCAAAGCGGAAGCGGAAATAAAGAAAGGCAATTAAAAAAATCGCGGAGGAAGATACACGGGAATCAGGATAAATTGTTGTACTGGCACAATGAGTGTTGCAATATTACAACAATTCTCTTGACAGCGTGGGGAAGATCGGTTACGATAACCTCAATTGATTATGATAATTGAGATTATGTAATAAAGGTAACGAATCCATCAGTTGCATAAACGAGATTAGCATAATCCAATTTATGCTAATCTCACCTTAATTGTCAAATACACCTGATATCCCCCCACACACTCCTAAGCATTATACCTCTTTTACTTGACATATTGCCTTATTTTATATAACATAAATACAATTATGCTAATTTCATTTATGCAGGAAGTGGTACATGTCTGAATTTGTTGGTCGAACTGGTGAACTGGAAACACTTGATGATATATGGGCTTCCAACAGAAGTGCCTTGATCGTCCTTTACGGCCGTCGCCGGGTGGGCAAGACAAGACTCCTGTCTCATTGGCTACAAAATAGTGGACAGGGGCAGGGGCTTTACTGGATGGCCGAAGCAACGGCCGCCTACGATCAGCTATCTTCCTTTGCCCAGGCCCTGGCCGCTTTTGAAACTCCAGACATTGAAATCCCTCACGATCTCTCTTTTCCCAATTGGGAATACGCTTTACAAAAAGCAGCCGCGCTGGCTAAGAATCAACGCATCGTACTGTTCATTGACGAGGTGACATACTTAATGGATGTCAATCCTGATTTCGTGCCCATCTTACAAAAGGCATGGGATCACACTCTCAGCAATGCCAACGTGATGCTGGCGCTTTGTGGCTCACAAATGGGTTTGATTCAGAAACATCTTCTTGCTCACAATGCCCCCTTGTTTGGTCGGGCCACCGTCCAAATGAACCTGCAGCCCTTACGGTTTTTCACAACCCGCGAATTTTTCCCAAACTACTCCGCAATCGAGCGCGTTATTATCTACAGTATTTGGGGTGGGGTGCCCGCTTATTGGGAACGCTTGAATACGGATCTATCTATCCCTGACAATTTGAAGAACCTACTCAAGCCCTCCAACACCTGGATGCTGGAGGAAGCTAAATTACTCCTCCAAGACTTTATGAATGATCCGCACAACTATGTGGGCATCATGCGGGCAATTGCTCAAGGCGCGCACACTTACGGTGAAATTAGCAAACGAACCGGTTTATCCTCTGGCCACACATCCCGTTATTTAAGTCTGCTGCGCGACACAGGTTTTGTTACCCGCCGTCTACCAGTTACCGAAACCAATCCAGATTCCCGACGCGGCCGCTACTATATGACGGATGCTTACCTACGTTTCCACTACCGTTTTCTTTCCCAGTATCAATCGAAGCTGGCTCTCGGACATCAAGCGCAGCTTCTGGCTAATATTGAAAACGATTTGCCCCAGTTCATACAACAAAACTCCTGGCCCGAACTTTGCCAAGAATGGCTGCTCTCTGCCAGCGCCAACAACGAGCTACCAGTACCGATTGAAGAAGCTGGCGGTGAATGGAAACGTAAATTTATCATCGATGTGACCGGCATCAGCAAGGACGATAAATGCCTGGCGCTAGGAACTTGCCATTGGGGAGAATCCCCACCCGATTTAACGGCGCTGCGTGATCTGCTGGCATTGACAAATTCCATCATCTCCCAAATGAAGGGCTGGACGGTTTATTACGTCTGTTTCTCCACTACAAAATGGGATACGGATAGCCAGGAACAAGCTCTAAAGATGGTCCAAGAAAAATCCAGACGCCAATCATGGCACGTGGCCGGCGTGCGTCTGATACATTTGGCAGAAATGGATGATGATTTTTATCGCTGGTCTTCAAACAGATGAGTAACAATTTTTTTATAGATAGCGGCCAGAGCCTAGATAACTGGCAACTGGTCGTTATGAAAACAAGACATGATAAAGTGTAGAAGACATCAGAAAAGTTAGCTTCCCTTACCGGAGAAAGCAAAAGGCCACGTTCGTGGCGTGGCCTTTGCAGGGGTGACGACGCTAGGGTTTTTGTTCGTCACGAGATCATTTCTTCTATTTTAGAGAATAACTGTGGATTTCTCAACCCATTTATGGGTCAGTTTGCTATTTCTTTCTAGCAATTTATTGAAATCCCACTCCTCGTGCCTTTGCGTCTCCCCTGTAATCACCTTTTCATAAACCAGGAGGCATGTTTGGACGGGTCATCTGAGTCGTTTCAGATAAACGGATTTTATACGCAGCCATACAATGAAATCGTTCATCCTGAGCGTGTTTGGCGTGTACCTAAATATTTCCTGCGTCGCTGGGGACCTTATTTAACCCCATCTCGTTTTTGGGCTGTTGTGGCCGCCCGACAATTTGCTTACTGGAACGATAAATCAAAGTGTTTTACTGTCTACGATAGACGTTTCGCCCAGGAAGCGCGTTTAAGCACCATTCACTTTCGTCGTATCAGAGCTGAGATGGAACAGGTATCCCAACCATTGTCTCTTTTCCTGTCAAGAGAGCAATTGGCCGAAAAGGATAGATACCATGTCATTAATGGGCAAACAAAACCTAAACCGACGACATATTACGTCCGTCTTGACGATCCCTTGACGCCGGCTGATGCGTATCATCTGAGCAGCTGGTTGCAAAGGCACAATCAGCAGCGTCGAGCAGAGGCTATCGTTGCCCTTTTACAAGAGGCGCGTAACCGGCCACGTACAGAACTGTTAGCGCCAACCCTGGCTCCTTACCTGACTGATATGCCTGCTCAATTCCGGTACCAATCTATTCTCGATGTTGTCACCCATCTCTATGGGTCCAAAGTCGCCCAAAATAAGCAGGTTAAACAGGAGGCCGACACATTACATGTTCATTTAACTGGCCTAGATTATTACGGCAAAGAATACTTTAGAATCAATTGGTTAAACATCTTAAAACCTGGCCCGGCCTTCCTGTTAACCTACTTGCGCAGCCTTTGTTTCCATGATGAACAGACGGGCGAGTTGCGCAATGAAGTGACGTTTACCAGGCCAGACCTGGCTGGTAAACTGGGTGTCACAACCCGGACATTGGTAAATTGGCTGAGAAAGATCGAGCAATCTGTGCCCGATCAGACAATTTCTCCGTTTGTGACTTTGCTCGATCAACGGCGAATTTCCAGCAATGATGTGTGGTATAAATATCGAATTGAGATGCTAGAGCCACTCATCGAAACCGACCTTCACCTCTATAGCAAACGTATTGAATTCATCCAAGTAAAAGAACAACCTGCACCGGAAGGAAAAAATGATAGTCACGACAGTGTGGCTTTTGAAGGAACAGAAGGAAAAAATGATGATCACGATTTTGTAGCAAATGGAAAAAATGATAGTCACGGATTAGAAATAGACGCCGGTAACGGAAAATATGATAACTACGACTTGGAACTGATGGAAAAAATGAGTAGGGCTAAGGGATTTTTTGATGACAGGTCATGGAAAAAAAGATGGCCTTTTAAATACTATCAAAGCCTTATTCAATCAGTGACAGATGAAGATATAAAAACTTTGGTCACTGCTGCTGACTGGTCTCCATACTGGAAGATAAATAACAATCTAGCGTTACAACCCTTTGCCTACGCAGCTTGTGATAATGATTACAACAAGCTGTTTGATTTAATGGGGGTTGATAAAGGAGGCCCTTCACGAAAGCGTATGATGGCCGGTGGATTGGGTATCGATGAGATAGTTGCCTGGTATTTATACGCTACCTGCCAAAAGGGATTAAGCAAACCGCCTGTCAATATGACGATAGCTCGCGTTCAGAGTGGGAAGCGTCCACCGAATAATGTACTGAAGTTGGCGCGTCTGAGTTGGGAGTTGTGGCGTTGTTATGCTAGTTTACTTATTCTTCATCCTAATCAACGAGACACTTTCGACCAGGCACCAGACTATGATTTATGGATGAAACAATACGGCCGTTACCATCCTGATCATTTACCTTTCCAGGTTGGGGTAGGGGTGTCTGAGACGATGAATACAATTCTATATGGGGTGGATGGTGCGGCCGTTCAGCTAAAACCGATGCAATCTCAGATGTGGGCCGTAAACAAAGCAGCGCCAAACCTGGAAAACGGGCCGGAAGCCTTGCAAATGCTGTGGCGGCCAGTTATGAGAGAGATTAAAGAGTCTATGACGTTAGCAACGTTCAATACCTGGTTGAAAGATACCGAGCTTCTTAATGTGGAAGAAAATGACAAAGTAGAAGGATGCCAACATTGGATCGTTGGTGTAAGAAATAGTTATGCCAAAGATTGGCTTACAAATCGTTTGAATAAACGTATCATTGAACCAGTGGCAACGGCCGTACATGAAAGGTCAATAACCATTGATTATGTTGTCCAGTGAACAAACCATTCTTACTCAATGATGCCTCTCTTGCAGCGGGCACATTACATAATCATTCAGATCATTTGACCAATACCATTCGCATAGCGATTAAGGCAAACAACATTAAAAACACACAAAGATATTTTTTGGAAGTTTTGTATATATATTCTTAATGAATATGCGAAAATAATATAAGGGTAAATAATTACCATCATATAACGGCAAGCAGCCCCAATGTCCGGGCATAATCATTCCCTAATATCAGAATTTTTTCGACGGCATCGGCCGATAGGGGGTAGAAGCGAATGCTGTCCCCCCTTTTTGTTTGCACAGAGGGGTTGAGTTCGCGTTTTAATTTCTTCAATTGCTTGGCGGTTACATCACACTCAAACACACTGTATTGTACCCGGTATCCATATCCTTCCAGTTTTTTGGCAATGGTCCGCCGGCATTTATCATCGCTGATATCATAACTAATGACCACACGCATGATTTATACCCCCAACCGTTGTAACCAGGCAGGTTTAACAGTCCGCATTTGTACAATCTTTCCGGCCAGGGCTTCAGCCGCTAAGGCATCAGCCAGGCAATTTTTGTCGCGCAGCACATGCCGGAAAGAAACGGTTTGAAAATGACCTGCTCGCACACATGTTTTCTGGTGCAGTCGTTTTAATCGTTTGCTCAAGACACGGCTTTGCCCACGCATTTGCCGTACTACCACCTCTGAGTCTGAAACAATTTCCACAATTTCTATTCTTAATCGTTTGGCTAGAGTTAACCCTAAAAGCGCCGCATGATACTCTGCTTCATTATTTGACATCACTGGCAGTTGGCGGCTTAACCAGCCTAAAAAGTAACCTTCCGTGGTACGGGCTACAGCGGCCGCGCCTGCGAACTGTGTGCCTGAGACAGCGCCATCTACAAATATAGTTATCGTATTCATCTTATTCTCCTTCATCAATCTCCAAAATAATCTTCTTGAAAGCTTTCGTCCCCATTTGTGTTTCTGTGGGACCGTCGGGTGCGTACAGATTGCCGCCGGCCTGTTCTGGTCGGCCGTTTATTTCCATGCATCAGCCGGTCTGCGGCTACAGAACTGGAACCGATCAGCAAAAGTCGTGTCAACCAAACTAACACAGCCACGAAAATAGGCGCGTAAAACAACATTTCTTGCTTGGAAAGCACCGTCGCGCCTACATTGCGGGGGGCGATTGCCAGTGTGACTGCATACCAGGTCATAACGGCGTTTAATGTTGCGCCCAAAAACCAGGCCCCTAACAGTAGCCACACTTCCTTTGGTTCATCCTGTAAGGTTTGTTCCGGGGTGAACATACGCATCATGCCGGCAAAATCAATAGAACAGAAAGCAAATGCCAGAATAGCGGCCCATTCAATTCCTAAAAACCGATTACCACTCATCAAATTCATCAAAGCAAAACGGGTGGTATCAAAGTTAAAAATCTCAAAACCAATCAGAGCGGCCGCTAAGATAGTGCCCACAACCAACCCGCGACTCTTTGTCAACTGCCAATTATGCAAACGAAAATTGTTCATACGTCACATCCTCTAGATCTGGGAAGCAAGAAACTTGAAGATTGGATATTCCTTCATTTCTCACTTTCTGACCTATTCTTCTAAGGTCAACCAATGCACCAACTCAGTGATTGTCATGGGGGTAATGACGACATGACCGCTGTCCAGAACCAGCGCTGTTTGTCGCCGCTGCCCGCCGGTGAGGACAACAACCCACTCTGGCGGGGTGGCTCGCATCAGCCGCCGCATGGGGGCCGATTTAACCGAGCCAACGGCTACAACCCGGTCAATGGCAATCAGGCCAAATTTGCCGATGGGGAGTAAACG
>JAAEOP010000300.1 GCA_024223125.1 Chloroflexota bacterium | reverse complement strand
TCTGTTCCACACATAAGTTGCTGACTTTGTATAAAACAGTATGAAGTCAGAAATATTCCCAAAGGTTTTACGAGTGTAATTTTTCGGATTAGATTTTTTACGTGTTATCAAATTTCGGAAATTTCTGGGGCCAAAAATTTCGTCCAGCAATACCTTCACATGAAAGGCCATGTTTTGGTCAAGGTGGACGTAAATAGATCCGTCGTCGGACAAAAGTTCGCGCAAAAATATGAGTCTGTGACGCATGAACTCTAAGTATTCCGTTCCGGTCAATGTGTCAATATACGCATCTTTTTGCTTTCTGGACTTAAAAACACTCCCTGTAGCGTAGGGTGGATCAATGTAGACAAGTTGGACTTTGCCAAACAGCGTCGGGTCATTCCGCAAGAATGACAAAACTGGGAGGTTGTCATCATAAAACAATCTCCCAGACAAGTTATCAACTTGATTTAATATGCTGTAACGGCCGGGAGGAGTCGCCAGTATTTGTTGTTCCGAGAGCTTGTTAGGGTACGACAACGTTGCCATTTGAGAACTCTCTTGATTATTGACCTCATGCCCGCTCCATTTTGTTTTGGAGATTCCCGTAGCCATAAATTTTCCTATTGTGAATGCAGCCAATCTGAAGTTAATCGTTGTTGAACCATTCTTAACGTAATGACCATGATATGTCCATCTCGATCTTCCAGATCAGAATAGTCATTCCACATTGAGCCTAGAAGCAATCCTGGGCCGTCATTGACAAATATCACTTTGATATTGAGATTATTTGTACGCGCATCATTGTCGTTAACTTAAGACCTCGCAGGTTTCCAAAATGATCTACGCCCCTCTGAGGTTTTGCGTTAAAACCTGCGAGGTCTTCGCTTAAGTTAACACTTATGGTACGCGCATAACCTAGAATTTCATCGGCGCAGTTTTTATAGCACGATCATCCTCTTGTGCCCCGCCGCGATCTGAATCATACCTGGCAAGCCCAACTGCCAGGACAGTTTTGCCACCTTCATCATAAATTAAGAAGTCAACGGGTCTATTCTGATTAGGATAGTTTTTGAATATGTTTCCCAATCGAACGTCTTTTCCGGCGCGTTGTGGTCCCGTGATACTCAATTTAGGAAACTGTGACCGAAACATTGTAAAGAATCTATCGGTCAGATCATATCCTTTCTGCCCTCGGCTCTTATATTCCCACAGGACTGCACAAAGTGCTTCGTCTGGTAGAGGGCGGCTCATAAAGGCTCGTTGAACTTCGGGGATAGGTCGGAACCCAGTGCCAAATTGCTCACAAATCTCGGCCGCTTTGGTTTTTTTCTTTAGCATTTCAACTGGTGTGGTCGGACTAACATATTTACGGAACACTCTACATAATTGTATTCGCATCCACTGTGGCTTGACTTCTGAAATGCCTATCAAGAGCGCTTCGGAAGATTCTGATGATTGGAGTAGTTTTTTGAAGGTGACAAGGACAGGCTCGTACAACGTAACCGCATCATTCAATATGTCTGGATAGAATTCCCCAGTGGCAAGTGTTATCCAGTTATGTCCGTCTGCTTTGAAGTCCTTGAAATTATCCACTATGACTACCCTCAGATTATTCCACCAATTTTATCATTATGAAGCTGTCTCCGTCATTTACAGCATCAATGCCTCTGGATTTTAGTTGACGAGCAACTTGAACTAGCACATTTTCGTCAAGATAAAAGCAAAGGCTTGCCACTTGTAAATTTCCCTCTGGCCGTTCGAGCGCTTAGAATCTGATGCCGGATATCTTCATCTAATTCATCTTTGTGCTGATAATAATAGGCTAACGCAGCATAAACTTGAGCGAGGAGGATTTCATAATCAGAGGTAAGCGCCTCAGGCGAACGTTTATGAAAAAGATGGGCAATAACTAAATCGGTCACGCGCAACCCTGTGTCGGCGACACAAGGCTTGCCTCCACGAACGGCTGGATTTTTTGTAATGAGATCAATACTTTGTATACCATTCATTTTAATTTGCCATCCAAATCATCATCGGAAATCAGCCCATTCAACAAATAACATTTGTCTTTTTTGCTCATTCTTGTCAATTATTAATAAGTGTTTGAGGTTTTCTTACCTCATTTCTCTGTCGCTGGACACTTAAGCAGGCACAGCTGTTTTATTGCCGCAATGGGCACAAAACTTATCTCCAGGGTCCAGGGGTTGGCCGCATTGGGAACAGAAACGGCCGTCCCCATTCTCACCAGCCGCAACAGAAACAGAAGAAATGGAAACACCGCGCAGTTCAGCAATTGCTGCTTCAATTTGGGTGTCTACGGCCGTGTTCGGCGGCGCATTATCCAATCGTTCTAACAACACGGCCGCTTCAGCCACCATTTCCACCCGCTGTAGTTCGTACACCTCAACCGGAACCTTGCCGGTATCAAAATCAAAATCCAAGGAAAGGATTTGTGTTAATACAGCTTCTTTCTGTTCTAATAACTGTTGTTGTGGGGTTGCATGTCGCCCGGCCAAATTGTCTCGTTTCAGAAACGGCCGTGCCAAATACAAGCCCACCAACAGCGTTAATGCCAGACTAAATAATATCGAACCTACACCCATAAAAAATTTTCAGTTGTCAATTGCCAATTATCAATTGTCAATTGCTCATCCTCCCTCGGCTAAAATCTGGGAAATGACCCCGTCTAAAGTCGCTTCGTCAATGGGGGCGAGCTGGAAATATTCAATCACGCCGTCGGGACCGACGACGAATGTTTCCGGCACGCCGGTGATTTCATACATCTGGGAAATGTCCGTGCCCAGGTCAGGCGCATGAGGGTAGCTAACGTTAAATTCCTGCATATAGGCCAAGGAATTCGGTTCTACGTCGGCATAGGCGACACCCAAAAACACAACGCCGTCATCCGCATATTTACTGGCGGCGTTTTCCAAAACCTCGGCCTCGTAGCGACATTCCACACACCAAGAAGCCCAAAAGTTGATGACGACCACATTGCCTTGCATTTCAGACAACTTGGCGGTGGAACGGCCGTCCCACTCATACCCCTCAAAAAACTCTATCTTAAAATCGGGGGCTGGCTGGCCCACTTCCGGCCGGGGCGCGGTGCTGTTAATCAGCCCCCAGCCCAATAAACCCAGCACCCCCAACACCACCGCCCACATCACAATCGTTGTCCAACGAATACCTTGTTTGGGTTGTTCTGTGGTTGAGTTATCGTTCGTTTCCATTGATTCGTTCATGAAAGAGTCTGCACGTTTGCAAGTTGCAGGTATGCAAGAAAATGTTTACCTTTCAAGATGCACTTGCACACTTGCCTACTTTCTTCCTAAAAGTTCATCTTCAATCCGGGCAATGTATTCTGATTTAGCGTCGGCCGGGTTGATGAGTTGTTGGAGGGTTTGTTGATCGGCTTTGGCGGCTGCGGCCGTAGCCGGGGTTACATTTGTCTCAGAGCGCAAGCGGAAAATGTAGCGCGCAAACAAGCCGCCGCCAACAAGCACCGCCACTATCGGGAACATCCATAGAATCAGGTTAAATCCTCGTTTGGGTGGGTCGGCCAGAACGCCATCCCCATACTGGCGGGCAAAATAGTCAAACACTTCATCCTGGCTTTTCCCTTCGGCCAATTGGGTGCGGATCAGTTCGCGCCAATCGGCGCACGCTTTGGTAGGGCACACATCCAACGGCGTACTTTCGCAAACCGGACAAAACAAATCCTTGGCGATCTCGTTTACTTCGTCATCCGTCACTTCCCGTGTCTGCGCCGAAACGACCCCGGCCGTCAGCAAGAGTAATATGATCGTAATAACGTATTTCATAATCCGTAATCTGTCTTTCATCACTTCATCACCCCGTTACATATACTGTCTGATGCGGCCGTGCCACCGTTACCTGTTCCTCTTTCGCATTTGGCCAGGCTGCAATCAGGGTGCCAATGACAAAGATAAAGCCGCCCGCCCAAACCCAATTGACCAATGGGTTTAAGTAAATGCGGAAAGTGGCTTGATCGGCCAATGCAGGTTCCCAATTGACCATGAGAACGTAGAAGTCCTCACTAATGGTTTCACGCGCGTCGGGGATGGTCATGGGTTGGTTGGTGCGGGTATACAGCTCCGTGCGCGGTTTCAGGGTGGTGACAAGACGGCCGTTGTCATACACATCTACCGTCGCCTCCGTAATCAATAAATCGTCCGGCCCTGGGAACTGTTCCGCGCCCAAAAATTGCATCTCATACCGGCCCAGCTCAATGGTTTCTCCCACCGCCAGCCGAATTTGAGTCTGTTCCTGAAACAGTTCCATGCCGATGATGCCAAAGCCCATGATGATGACGCCCATATGAATCCAGTAACCGCCATAGCGCCGCCGGTTGCGCCCCATCAAATTAAAGAAAGCTGTCCACGGCCGTTCTCCCCGTTTCATACGCGCCCGTGTGCCTTTCCAGAACTCCAATAACGTTAGTACGGCCGCAAACGACACAATCCACAAACCCAACAACGCCTTCCAATCCTGAATGCCACTCACTGCCAGGACGATTACAAAAATCAACGCCGCCAACGCCGGCCAACGCAACCCCATCTCCAACCGTTTGACGCTGGTGCGATACCACATCGTCAGCGGAGCCACGCCCATCAAAATGAGCAGCGCCCCAAACAACGGCGCTAATGCCTGTTCATACACCGGCGGGCCGACAAACCCCTTTTCACCCGTAACCAATTCAGACAAAATAGGGTAATTAGTAAACAGGAAAACGATCGCCAAAATCGCCAGAATCAAAAAGTTGTTGCCCAAAAATGCCGCCTCCCGTGACAAAAATGAACTAAGATGGTTGACCGATTTCAACGCATCCCGCCGCTTATTTAGCCAGTAAGCAGACAGGACAAACATCAAAGTAATGAAGCCAAAGAATAACGGCCCAATTGCCGACTGGGCGAAGGAATGTACGGATGAGATAACCCCGCTGCGTACAATAAATGTGCCATAGATAACCAGACAGTATGTCAAAATAACCAGGAGCATATTCCACATTTTGAACATATCCCGCTTTTCTTGAATCATGACGGAATGAAGGAAGGCTGTGCCTGCCAGCCAGGGCATGAGTGAAGAATTTTCCACCGGGTCCCAAGCCCAATAACCACCCCAGCCTAATACGTCGTAAGCCCAACGGCCGCCTAAAATCAGTCCCAAACTCAAGAACAACCAGGCCACCAACGTCCACCTCCGTGTCAACCGAATCCAGGTATCATCCAGGTTGCCAGACATAAGGGCCGACATAGCAAAGGTGTAGGGAATGGTAAAACCTACAAAGCCCAGGTACAACATGGGCGGATGAATAATCATGCCAGGGTGACGCAGCAGGGGGTTCAATCCATTACCATCGGGCGGTATAAATTCCAGTCGGGCAAACGGGTTTTCTACAAACAGGCTAATGCCCAGGAAGAATATCTGGGTGATGCTGGCCACCAGAATGGCATAGGGCATCAGTTGGGGATGTTTGCGCCAGTTGAGGGCCACGGCCGTTGTCGTAAATACCGCCAGCAGTAAATTCCAGAACAAAAGAGAGCCGGCCTGCCCGCCCCACAACGATGTCACCTTCAAATAGGTCGGCATCTCCAAACTACTGACGCGCCACACATATTCGACCGAGAAATCATTACCTAGCAGGGAAACAATCAATAAAACGCAGGCTAATGTAATCAACGGCAAAATGACAATGGAAGCGTTACGGGCGCTTTCTACCCAACGAGGTTGATTTGTACGATTGCCATACCAGGCGCTTACGGCCGCGTAAATGGCAATTAAAAAAGACAATCCTAAAGCTGCATATCCAATATCAGGAATCATAGTGAATGTTCAATTAATAATTGTCAGTTGACCATTGTCGTTAACTTAAGACCTCGCAGGTTTCCAAAATGATCTACGCCCCTCTGAGGTTTTGCGTTAAAACCTGCGAGGTCTTCGCTTAAGTTAACACTTATGGTCAGTTGACAATTGTCAATTCGTTTGGCCGTATTCACCCGGCTCCACTTCTTCGTAACGGGTAGGGCATTTCAGCAGGAGGCCGCCCTGGTTAGAGTAGAAAATACCGTCAGCCTGTGCCTGGCCTTCTACCAATGCCTGGGCTTCATGTTGCAGCAAATCGGGTATTGGTTCATTCATAGCTACCACATGCAGCTTGGGGGCGTCAGGGTCATTCAAATCATCTACAATATCAAATTCCAAACGAGAAGTGGTAGCGTCAATTTGATTAAATTGAATGCTCTCCCCGATAACAAAACCGGCTACGCGCAAATCACGGCCAATCAACCGATTTTGGTCGCTGTAAAATTCGTTCACCGTTTTATAAAGCTGGGTGTTGCCACTCATCGCATTCACCACCAGAAAGGCAATAGCGGCCAGTAATAAAATACCGCCTACTACAAATTTCAGACGGTTATCTTTCTTCTCTGTCAAGGCGCCTTCGCCACTGTTTGTCCAGGTTGTATTTGCCATTTTTATACTCCCTATCTATTCGTCATCTTCATCAAACACTTCAGCATCCTGATTCAGAATGTCAAGCGCCTGTTCTTCATACTCTTCTGGTACGGCAACATGACCCGTGCCCAGTAAACCAATTGTTAGCCCCAACGCCTGTCCAGCGCCTTCTTGCCAGGCTCGCGCCGGAATTCCTTCGGCGTGAAGCCGGTTAGCAATGATGGTAGCCGGGGTTATACCAGGAGCCTCAGCCACCACCTTCCATTTGATTTCTTCTTGTCGGCCGGGTGTCGTGCTTTTTCCTGATGCTTGTTGATCTGATACAGGTTCATCATTTGAATCAAAGGGTAAAGCAGGCGTTGCTGAATCCATCGTATCTATTTACTCCAAAAAGCTGCTCATATCAAATTTAGGGGTCATTATACTGCCTATCCCTTGAGATTGTTAATTTTACCAGGTATTTTTGGTTTCTTTTAAGTGAGTTGTACCGGGCAAACAAAACCACATTCTATTGTTGAGTTATCAGGTCAAGTATAGACAGTTGCCCATCATATAGCGACGGTGAATATTCATGCTTGCGACGTGATGGATGTCATAAAAAGGAGGTGAGGACTGATTGCCAGCGGGGGATGGTTGCGCTAAAATTTTGGTGTGACACAAACGATTGAAATGTTACTCAATGAATTGGATATGAGCCGGGAACGACTGTTGGCAGCGATTGAAACGTTGTCGGATGAGGCGTTAACGCAGACGGCCGCAGTCGGTGAATGGTCGGTGGCGGATGTATTATTGAATCTGACGGCATGGGAATCGGAGTTGGTCACGGCCGTCAGGCAACTGCGCCAAAGCAAAAAACCAACCCGGCTACTGTCCGCCTTAGTCGATCCAGACGACTATAATCAGAAACGGTACGAAGAAAACAAAGGGCGCGACCTGGACCGGATATTTAACGATTTGATGAAGGTGCGGCTGGAGTTGGAAGAGTGGCTGGAAATGTTTTCCGATAAACAGTTAGCGGACAGGAAACGTTACAAATGGCTAAAGGGTCAATCTATAGCCCAATTGGTTACCCAAATAACGATTGAAAATGAAAACCGCTACCTGCCGCAGATTGAACAGTTTGCCCGAACCTGGGATGAAACGGCCGAAATAATTCCCCTAACGGCCGTTACCCTAAATAATCCTGACCAATGACGGCCGTCCGCCGATAGCGGTCAACCCTCTTTAGGAGTGAGCGATGAGCAAAAAGATTAGTGAAACTATTTATCAAGCAGCCCACGAGAAAGCTATTTTGGTAGACCGTAGCAACCTGGGCATGTTGAAATTCAGCGGTGAGACGCGGCTGGATTTGATTCACCGCATGTCCACTAACCAGATTAATGGCTTGCAATCTGGTGAAGGTGTGGCGACCATTCTCACCAGCGATATTGCCCGTATCATTGACCGCCTCATCCTCTACGCCAGCAGCGACACCGTCTACTGCCTGACCAGCGAAAACAACGCTGACAACATCGCCCGTTACCTGATGCGGTTTGTCTTCTTTAATGATGATTTCCATATTGAGGATTTGAGTGCAGACACGGCCGTCTTCGCTATCTACGGCCCCCAGACAAAAGAACTATTAACGGCCGTCGGCTTCCCCAATACAGACCTACCCCTCCACCATTGGCGCCAGGTAGAACTAGACAATGTGACCGCCTACCTGCACCGTACCGACCCCATCAACGGCAACGGCTATTTCGTCATGAGCCAAACCAAAGATCGAGACGCTCTGTGGCAAATGCTGCTAGATGGCGGTCTGGTTACAGCCGACGAAGCCGCATTTGAATTTTTGCGGATTGAAGCGGGTTTGCCTCGTTACGGCCGTGAACTCACTCTCGACTACATCCCCCTGGAAGCCAATTTGTGGAATGATGTCTCCTTCAGCAAAGGGTGTTACATCGGCCAGGAAATCATCGCCCGCATGGAAAGCCGGGGCAAACTGGCTAAACAGTTAACGCGCCTACACGCGGCCGCTCCGATTGAAGCGGGCGCCAACGTTCTGGCTAATGGCAAAAATGGGGGCGCTGTAACATCCGTTGCCGCAGGGCTGGATGGGTTTGTAGCGTTGGGGTATGTGAAAACGGCCGTGTTAGATGCAAACACAGAATTGACGGTGGGCGAAACGGCCGTGACACTCTACCCTCATTCGTGACATTCGTGGCAAAATTCTGTTACTGCTAAACACTCGAGGTGTAAATATGAGTGAACAAGATCTGCTCCCCCCCTATTCATCCTGGTGAGATTCTTTTAGAAGAATTTCTACAACCCATGAACATCAGTCAGTATCGTCTAGCAAAGGATATTAGCGTATCTCCTCGACGCATTAACGAAATTGTACATGAGAAACGAGGCATTTCTGCTGATACAGCTTTAAGGCTGTCCCGTTACTTTGGCCTTTCGGAACGATTTTGGATGAACTTACAGGCCAGATATGATCTCGAAACTGAAAAGGATCGGTTGAAAGGGCGACTAGTACTTCGCGGCGTAAGTTCTCCCACATTAAACGTAACCTGCGAAGTACTTAAACAGTCTGGCGAATGAACTCTGAATAACGATGAGGTACTTACGCCAGACTGTACTAGACCAAGAAGTTAAGGTTCTTGTCCCGGCACATTGAGTTTATGTAAATAGGATATAGAGCCAACAAACAACCTGTTAAACTTATACTATTAGCAAATGCGCGGCAGTATCTCCCCCGCCAACATATCCACCACCCGCAAACTGCCAATTGCTGTTTTCAGCAATAGCCGTCCCCGCGGCGCTTCTTTCACTTCGCCGATGATGACTGCTTCTTCCCCATATCGGGTTTGCCGCATTGCCGCCAACACCCTTTCCGCATCTTCACGGCCGACAATTGCCAACAACCTTCCTTCATTCGCAATGTAAAGCGGATCAAAGCCCAACATTTCACACGCTGCCTGTACCGACGGCCGTACCGGAATCTTCCCCTCATCCAACACAATCCCCACCTCAGACTGACGGGCAATCTCATTCAGCGACGTAGCCACCCCGCCCCGCGTCGGGTCGCGCAATACATGAATATGGGCGCTCGTCGCCAGCATTGCTGCCACAAGATGATTCAACGGGGCTGCATCACTAACCACATCCGCGGTAAAGCCCAGTTCCCCCCGCGCCCCCAAAACCGCAATCCCATGATCTCCAATCGGGCCAGACAAAATAACCACATCCCCCGCTTTTGCATTGGCCCCACCAATATGGATGCCCTCCGCTACAACACCCACTCCGGCCGTGTTGATATACAATCCATCCGCTTTACCCCGCTGCACCACTTTCGTATCTCCGGCAATAATTTGCACGTTTGCTTCAACGGCCGCCGCCCGCATCGAATCTACGACCTGCGCCAGAAGGTTCATTTCCAGCCCTTCTTCCAAGATAAAACCGGCCGTTAAATATTGTGGCGCTGCCCCCATCATCGCCAGATCATTGACCGTGCCACAAACAGCTAGTTTACCAATGTCGCCGCCGGGGAAGAAGTGCGGCCATACCACATGCGAATCGGTACTGACAGCCAGACGCACACCAGGGCTAATGAGAGCCACACCCGCATCATCACCAGCCTGGAGGATGGGATTGTCGAAGGGAGGCAAAAATAACTGTCCAATCAAATCATGAGACATTTTGCCGCCGCTGCCATGCCCCAACATTACTATTTCATCGTGATGCAGCGGCACAGGACAAACTGGTCCTGCCATTGTAAGCGGCGTTATTTCATTATTATCAATCATACATTTCCTCTTTTCTGTTGAATATCATTAAGTCGTAGCACCTTCACTATCTCATAAAGTCGTATCACCATATACGGTAAATTTACAGATAATTTTGGCCGCCAGTCTATATATGGGACGTAACATCTGGCGTTGTCCTCCAAATTCTAAATACTCGCCGAAATTTAATCACAATTTCAGTATTGACCCCGTTTATTTTAAGCGATTTTCAGATTATTTCTCAAGTTATGTCAAGTGATACAACTTTATGAGATAGGTTATTGATACGATTTAATGAGATTTAACAACACCGAAAACTAAATACTGCTCACCGATACTAGGACTGGCGCACAGGCAGTGTAATAATGAACGAGGCGCCTTTACCCGGCTGACTGACGGCCGTAATTTGCCCCTTGTGTCGTTCTACAATGCGGCGGCAAATAGCCAAACCTATACCGGTGCCAGCATATTTGGTACGGCCGTGCAGACGCTGAAAGACAGTAAATATACGATCCAGATACTTCTCCTCAAACCCAATGCCATTGTCTACCACCGTAATCTGACACCATGATTCATACTCTTCTGAAAATAAGCTGGCTTCAATACGAACCAGTGGCGAAACCTCGGCCCGATGAAACTTCAGTGCATTGCTAATTAGATTTTGGAACAACAGCCTCATTTGTACCTGATCGGCTTCAATCACCGGTAAATCACGCACAATTACCTGCGCCTGTAATTCCTCAATCCGTACCTCCAAGTCACGCAAAACTTCGCGCACAACCCAATTCAAGTCTGCAAGCGCAAAAGGACGTATCCGTGTTGTCACCCGCGAGAAAGTTAACAAATCTTCAATGAGTGTTTGCATCCGGGTGGCCGCATTCTGCATCCGGTTCAAATAATCCTGACCGTGCTGGTCCAAAACATCTCCATATCGTGTCTCCAGACGGTCGCCAAAAGTGCGTACTTTGCGTAGAGGTTCCTGCAAATCATGAGAAGCGATATAGGCAAATTGTTGTAACTCCTGATTGCTGCGTTCCAATTCTTCCATATAGGTATGCAGCTGGGCTTCGGCTCTTTTTTGCTCTGTAATGTCCCGAATTATGCCCTGGAAGTAGATCTCGCCATCCTCTGTCACCTGGGTTGTGGCTGTGATGAGTACATGAATAATAGCGCCATCTTTACGGCGCAAATCAGTTTCAAAATCTTCCACATCGTTGTTTTTTTGAATTGTTTCCAGGAATTTAGCCCGATCCGCCGGATTGGCATACATTTGGACAACATGACGCTGGCGAAGCTCTTCCCAGGCGAAACCAATTATTATCAGGCCGGCCGGGTTCATGTCTATAAAGCGGCCGGCGAGAGTGGTAATGAAAATGGCGTCTTGGGAACCTTCAAATAGATTGCGATATTTACGGGCGCTGACTTGTAAATTGACATAAAGAGTGGCGTTTTCAATGGACACGGCCGCTTGCGAAGAAAGAATGCTTAAAATATCAAGTCGTTCAGGGGTAAATGTGCCCGCCGTCAGATTGTTTTCCAGGTAAAGAATAGCCACCAGCCGTCCCTGATTTAACAAGGGCATACACAGAATGGATTTGGGACGGTTCCGGGTGACATAGGGATCGTGGGCAAATTGAGGATCTTGATGAGCATCACTAATGATAACAGTTTCACCCGTCCGTTTGACATAATTGACAATAGCTGGGGCCAAAGCTGCACTCTTTTCAAGCAATGTTTTTTGTGAAATTTTGGTTGGAGTTTCACTCTCAATCCATTCGGCCTGAACCAGTAAACGGCCGTCAACTTCTGTAATAAGAACCCCTTTTTGCGCGCCTGCATTTTCTACAATAATCGCCATCATTTTGCTTAACAACTTATCCAGGTTGATTTCTCCAGAGATGGCCTGGGCTGATTTTACAACGGTTAGCAGATCGAGACGGGATAATATGGAGGCTGATGGCGAGAGAATATTTACATTTTGGGCAGCGGAAATTGTATCTGGGTAGCCTGTTTCAATCTGCCTGATTTTGGCGACAGATCCCCAATCTCGATATAAGTTGTAAGCGCGACTGAGGTAGATTTCGGCGGCCGCATCTTCACCTAAAGCTAACCAGAAACGGCCGTAAAGTTCATTCCCCAGCGCCTCCATATGGAAAAATCGGACTTGTTGGGCAGCCTTTATGCTCTGCCGATAAAGAGCAATCGCTGCCTCAATTTGACGGTTCAGGCGAGCTTGTTCCGCCTGTAGCAGTAGATATTTATGTTCGTAATTGTCGGGGCAATTTTCAGTCCACATTCTAAACTGGGTCTGAAAGTTATTCAAGAAGCCATCATATTCTGCCTGTGCAGACTCGTCCGCATCCGCATAGACGGCCGTTAACGTCAGCGCCAGAAAAAAGGTGGTTTCAGGAACCAATGCCGCTTGCGGGCCAGCCGTAACAACGACATCTAACTTATCCAGCAACGTCAATCCTTCCTCGTAACACCCCAAGAAATAAAGGTTGCGAATTTTGGCGCAGTAATAGGCAGAAATAAAGATGGGTACATGCGGCCGTTGCGCCAAATACTCGGCTTCATCAAAATCATCATTATTGAAAGATGCCAGAGAATCAGTTTGCCCCAGTAAGCTGGCTAATGCTTGCAGGATGCCCGGTCGAAAGGCAGCCTCTAAAAAGTTGGCGTTGGTGCGCTGTAAAAAGGGGAGCGCTTCCTGTGCCTCCACCTGTAGCTGCGCCAGGTTTTGCCCACTAATAATTCGATTATGCAGCCAATGAAAGAGCGCGTATCCGGCATAGGTCAAATTGCCGCCTTCTAAGGCGTAACGGTACGCATCCCGCAAAATAGGAACAGTGGCGCTGATATGTTCTCGCCAATGGACAATGCCATAACCGAAGCGAAAATATGTCTTGCCACGCAGGGAAAGATTGTTTTGTTTTTGGGCCAGTTCGAAGCCAATTTTACCTAGCCGGTAGGAATTTTCGACCTCGTGTAAAAGAGGGATGCCCACAACATGCCCATAACCGGCATAAGCAAAAGCGGATGTTTCATGATGCCCGTGAGCCAACGACATATTGACCATTTTCATGGCCGTCCAAACTTGTACGGCCGTATCTGTAAAAAAGGCGCTAATTGACACAAAAGAAAGTAACTGCATCAGTTGAATATGTTGGGGAGCAGTCATCGGCGATGCCTGAAGCAAATCTGCTACATTTAGCGTTTGTAACGTGGCTTCAAATTGATTGACTTCCTCTGCAAATAATTGTTGGGGGCTGGTCGGGGAATTGGATAAATCAATGCCCAACAATATCAGCCCTTCTTTGCCAATGGCCAACGCTTCTGGAAATTTGCCTTGTAAATGGTATTGGGCTATCTGCACAAAATAGAGCTCCAATTTGTCAGTGGTGGATTGTGCCCGCTTAAACAGAATGGGGTAAAGTGCATCTGCTCTGGCATAATTGGCGGCCAGATATTCTGCTTCTGCCAATAAACGATGCAGCTTAAAGGCCAAATTGTAATCGGTTTGCCAACAATCATCTGGCAGCAAACGATGTCCATAACGTAAATAGATGACGGCCGATTCGTATGCTGTAGCTTTTAGCGCTTTTTGGCCGGCTTGCATGTTGAGCCGGGCAAATTTTATTTTTTCGGCTCTATCTGTTACCAGATCAATACCGGCATTTAGTTGGTTTACAATGGTGAAGAGTTGTTTAGTAACGGCAGTCTCTGGGATTCGGGCTAATAAAAGACGGCCGATGAACAAATGACGGGCAATGAGTGTCTCCGAGGTCATCAATGAGCAGGTTGCTTCGTGAATACGATCATGAGCAAAGCGGTAGGTTCTGCTTCGCTTAAGCAGCAGCCCAGCTTTTAGCGCCGGGCGAAGATGTATGTATGTCTGTTCCTGGCTAATTTCGCTGACCACAGCCACTATTTCCAGATCAAATGACGCGCCTAGACAAGCGGCCGTCATCAGAAGTTCTCTTGTTTCGTCGGGGAATTGATTGATCTGCTGGGCTTTCAATTCGGCCGCATTTTCTGTTATCTGTAATTGATCAATATCAGTCAGACGCCATTGCCAGCCATCTTCTATATGATGGAACAACAAGTCTTGATCAAGCAAAGTACGCATAAATGTCTTGATAAAAAACGGGTTTCCGGCCGTTTTTTGATAAATGGCAGTGACCAGCGCTTCAGCGGGAGGTTTGTTAAGTGCATCTGTTAGCCATTCATGCACTGCCTCACTATCCAGCGGACCTAATGTTAATTGTGGTAATGGATATCCATTGGCGGCCGCTTCGGCAAGCATGACAGCCGTGGGGTGAGAGGTCTCAATTTCATCATCACGATAAGCGCCAATAAGAAACAGGGCGCCAGTTTGGGGAAGGTCTATCAATTGCTTCAGTAATTGGATGCTGGCGTTATCAGCCCAATGCAAATCATCAACAAATAAG
>JAAEOP010000299.1 GCA_024223125.1 Chloroflexota bacterium | reverse complement strand
TGCATCCATTCAGACCCTAAGGAATGGAGATTTATTTAACCCCCAAACTTTAATCTATCATACCCGCGAAAGCGGGAATCCACTCCTCAGAAAAGATGGATTCCTGCCTTCGCAGGAATGACAACTTTCGGGTTTTATTTATTCCTTAATCTCCAATCTCCTAATCTCTAATCCCCAACTGGTTCCGGTTCTGCCAACGACAATTCCTCTTGTAGTTTGCTTAAATCCCCATTAGGAAACTGGACGAAGTCGGTTTCAAAGGGCAGGGGCTGGTCGGAATGACGGCCGTGACTCATTAACCACATTTGGCTGTTAAACAGTTCTTCACCTTCGCCTAAAGTAGCGCTACGGGGGATGTAACGGCCGTTGGGCTGTAACAAATGACTCTTGGCAGTATCATGCAAATAGATGTTTAGAATTGTGATAAGCTTTTGTCGCATCTCCTCTTCTTCCAGGGGAAATAACACTTCTACCCGGCGGTCAATGTTGCGGGGCATGGGGTCGGCGCTGCCCAGGTAAATGTGGGGTTTACCTTTGTTGTAGAAATAGTAAATACGACTGTGTTCCAGAAAACGGCCGACCACACTGATCACCCGTATATTGTCACTGACGTCGGCGACACCCGGCCGTAAACAACAAATTCCCCGGATGAGTAAGTCTATTTGCACATTAGCTTGTGACGCTTTATATAGGGCGCGGATGACACGGGCATCTACTAAAGAGTTGGCTTTGATGATGATACGGCCGTTACTGCCATATTCCGTTTCCTTTTCAATTAACTGCATCAAATTATCGCGGAAACTAACTGGCGCTACTAAAAATTTGCGGTATTCCTTCTGCTTGGAATAGCCGGTTAAAAAGTTAAATACTTCCGAAGCGTCTGCGCCCATTTCCTCATCTGAAGTCAAACAGCCTAAATCAGTGTATAAGCGAGAGGTAAAGGCATTGTAGTTCCCAGTAGCCATATGGATATAACGGCGCAGTCCTTCTTTTTCCCGACGCACGATCAGCGTTAGTTTGCAGTGTGTTTTTAACCCCAAAATGCCATAGACCACATGAACGCCAGCATTTTCCAGAGCGCGTGCCCATTCGATATTACTCTCTTCATCAAAGCGGGCTTTCAGTTCTACTAAAGCGGCCACCTGTTTCCCATTTTCTCTGGCTCGCATCAGGGCATGGACAATGGGCGAATTTGGTCCCACCCGGTACAGTGTCATCTTAATGGCGACCACATCTGGGTCATCGGCCGCTGTTTCCACCAGATTGACGACCGGTCCAAAGCTGTCATAAGGATGGTGCAGTAAAATATCTTCACGCTGTAAAATTGAGAAAATATTTTCCCCGGAACGCAAGACAGAAGGCAGCCGGGGTTGGAAGCCTTCGTCTTTTAAGTCTGGCCGTTCCAATTTGTGTAATTCCCACAAACTGCTTAAACCAAGCGGGCCGGCGGCCGTATAGACATCATTATTGCCCACTTTCATATTTTTCATCAGCAAACTTTTCAAATCATCGGGCGTATTTTCGTCAATT
Source organism: Chloroflexota bacterium (assembly GCA_024223125.1). The sequence goes on along the minus strand of JAAEOP010000299.1, from coordinate 4,239 downwards.
TCCAGACGCACCACATTCCCAAAATGGCGTTGGCGCAAATTTTCTTCCATCGTTAGCAGCAGGTCGTCAGCTTCTTCTTCCTGAATTTCCATATCGGTGTTACGGGTGACGCGGAAAGGGGACGCGGCCGTGACCGCAAGACCAGGAAAAAGCCGATCCAAATTGGCAGCAATAACCTCTTCTATCCACACGAATTTTTGCACTTTGGGGGGCAGTAGTTCATCGGGATCAAGTTGTTTTAAGGGGACAAGGCGGGGTAGAGTGGCCGGCACTTTCACCCGTGCAAAATGGGATTCGCCTGTGTCTGGGTCTTCAATGGCCACAGCTAGATTCAAACTTAAGTTAGAGATATGGGGGAAAGGGTGAGCCGGGTCGAAGACAAGTGGAGTGAGGACGGGAAAGATTTCACGCTCAAAATAGCCCCGCAGTTTACTTTTTTGCCGTTTGCTGATTTTCTTGTAATTTAAGATGTGGATGCCTTCTTTGGCCAGGGCTGGTTGCAGTCGTTTTTGCCAATAATCTATGGATTCGGCATATAGTTGGGTGATGGTACGATATATGGCAACCAGTTGTTCTCGTGGGGTCAGTCCATCGGCCGGCGTATCGGTGATGCCTAACAGGACTTGTTGTTTTAAGCCCGATACACGCACCATGAAGATTTCATCTATATTGGCGCTGTAGATGGCAAGAAATTTGGCCTGTTCTAGCAAAGGATGTTCGTTGTTAATGCCTTCGTTGAGGACGCGCCGGTTAAATTCGATACTGGTTAGTTCTCGGTTAATATAGTAGCTGCTGTTTTTTAAATCTTTTTCGGTCATGATCACTTCACCATTTGGGGGTAAGATTGTCATTATTTTACAAACTTGTACAAGGATAGTTTAACACAATGTGGAAAGGATACTATCTAATTGCGGCTGTCTTACTAATTGCGTGTAGTAGAAATGAAAATGTGGAATGGCGGCCGACAATACAACCCACGGCTACTCTTATGCCAGACACTGTTTTGGCTGAACTGGCTCCATTTGAGACGACGGCCGTACCCACACCAGACACGTCTACACCGGCAGCGCCTACTCCAGATTTTAGTAATGTCCGGGTTGGTCTGGCGGCTGATACGGCCGTGCCCACCGAAATAGTTGCCGCCGTCCAAAAAATTACCCAACAAAATTTGGTGGCTTACAAATGGGTGGATGATTCAGAAGCGGCCGGGCTGCGTTTAAGCGTGAACGAGGGTCAACCATTGGCACAATGGGTCTATGCGCTGGCAGCGCCGTTTGACACTGTAACCGATGGTCTGACGCTAGTGGAATTGCAAACTATATGGCAAGGAAGCAACTCATCTGTGCCTGTTTGGGCAACGGAAGCGACGGCCGCCGCGATGACGCCTATTTTGGGACAACCAGGAACGGCCGTGCAAATTGTGCCCGAGGCGGAATTGGGGGAGATGTTGTGGGGGCAGCGGCCGTCATTTACCATTCTCCCTTTCCACCACCTGACGCCTGATTTGAAACTGTTGCAACTGGATGGTATTTCACCGTTAGCGCATGAATTTGAGGCCGACGCCTATCCTTTAACGATGACTGTGGGTGTGGTGGGGGAGGAGACGGCCGTATCCCAATTCCAAACCTTGTGGAATGGAACAGCCTCCAACCGTGATTCGCAAAAACTAACCCGCGTGGCCGTAACCGGTGTCACAGCCCTGGTGCGGGCTACTGCTTTTAACATGGAGCAGTATGGCATTCTGTGGCCGGGGGAAGAAGTGGGGCCGCTGCTTCGAAGCGCCGACATTACCCACATCAGCAATGAAGTTTCCTTTGCCCCCGATTGCCCTTATCCCGATCCGGTAGGGGGCACAATCTTTTGCTCGCGGGACAGCTACTTTGACCTCATCCAAGATATGGGTGTGGATGTGATTGAACTGACAGGCAATCATCAAAATGATCGCGGCCGGGCCAACTTTGTGCGTTCGCTGGAGATGTATGAGACGGCCGGTTGGCGTATTTATGGCGGCGGCCGTAATGTGGCAGAAGCAGCGCAGCCGGCTTTGTTTGAACACAATGGCAACAAGATCGCTTTTGTGGGCTGCAACTCTTTTGGGCCGGCTTTTGCCTGGGCCACGGAAACCGAAGCGGGAGCCATGCCCTGTGATGGTTCTTTACCAGGGCAAATTGCCCAACTACGGGCAGAAGGGTATGAGGTGATCGCCACGCTGCAATATACAGAGTTTTACCATTATGCAGCTACGGCAGGGCAAGCGGCCGATTTCCAAGCGTTAGCAGAGGCGGGCGCGACGGCCGTATCTGGCAGTCAAGGTCATCATGCTCAGGGATTTGATTTTTATGAGGGGGCTTTTATCCATTACGGGTTGGGCAATCTCTTTTTTGACCAGATGGATATGTTGGGAACACGGCAAACGTTTGTAGATACGTATGTGTTTTATGACGGCCGTCTGCTCAGCGTAGAATTATGGACGGGTCTGATTGAACAGTATGCTCGCCCCCGTGTTATGACGGTCGCAGAAAGAGAACAGGCATTGACGGCCGTGTTTCAGGCCAGCGATTTACCCTAATTTACCGGTACGTTATAGTCTCAAGGATGCGTCCACAAACTACGGCCGTTTTCCTCTACGACAACAAACCATAAACGACCGTCTTCTTCTACAACCACATCTTCCAGAAAAACATTCAAATCGGCAACCGGCTGCAATTCACCTGCGGTTAGCTGCATGATCTGCCCCGGCACAAACACCCAGGTTGTCCCGGCAGCGGCAATGATTTGCAGGTAAGGTTCCTCCAGATCAGGCAAAACTTTTGTCCACTGGTCGTCTGTCTCCACGCGAAACGAATCTATGCCGTTGTAACAACTGGCGCCGCCGCAAACAGCCAACACAGGCCAGGGACGGCCGTCGGCATCCACAAACAACGCCTCGGCAAAGCCATACCAGCCAGAATCCAGTTCTGGCGGCGGGTAAATGTTTACTTGACCGTCAGATGGGTTGACCTTTCCCAAAGCGCCACCCAGATTGAACCATATTTCGCCGCTGTTTGCGGAGACAATGCCATTGACGCAGCCCTTGTCATAAATCGTCGTCCACTGAGCGCCGTCAAAAACGGCAGCGCCATTGCCGCCGACCGGGCCTGGCCCAGACCAATGACATTGCCCCACCCAAACATTATTGCCAATGGCGGCAATCGTAAATGTTGGCCAGGAGGAGTCTGGGTTATCGGGCAGCGGCAGTCCCATCGTGTCGGCGTTGTGAATTGTCCAAACGCCAGCCTCTAAAACCCGCGTGTCTGCCGCCGTTACTAGCCAGGTACGGCCGTGTGCATCCACAACAATATTCTGGCGGGGTACAGGGGCAAAAAGAGCCTCTTCAACTGGCAGCCAGCCCGCTTCAGCGCCATAGGTTTGCCAGGATTCGCCATTCCAGGCGGCGACCTGCGTCCCCGATTCATTGCGTGTCCAGACACGGCCGTCTGCGTCTATACCCACAAAATGCCCCTCAAAGTTATCCAGGTATGGTGTCCAGTTTTCGTCGTCAAACTGCATAATCGAATCGGCGATGAGGTAAAGACGGCCGTGGCTATCAATGTGCAGACGATGCAAGCCCACATCTGGAACCGGGCCAACCCGCCGGAATGGGCCGATTTGTACTGCCAGCGGTGTCATTGTTGGTTTTGGTGCGGGAGATGGCGTATCTGTCGCTGTTGGTGCCGGGGTTGAGGCGGGCGATGGCGGTTTTGTGGCAGTTGGCGTTAGGGTAGAAGTGGGAACGGCCGTTTCTGTAGCTGTGGCAGTAGGGGGATATAGGGTTGTGGGGGGAACGGCCGTGGTGTCCCCGTCCGCAGCCTCGCCCGCCGGTTCATCAGATTGTGGGGTGCATCCCGCTATCAAAATAAGTAACGATAATATAATCAACCATGATCTCATAAATCCTCTCAGTTCCCTTTCTGTCATTCTGGTTTAACAATCATATAATATCGAAATTTTCCTATTGAGGAAGGGCTAAAATAAAGGATATGATTATGTTGACTATTCGCAGATGTCTTGCTAATATCCTTTTGAGTGCAATAAAGAAGGTATTAACAGTAGTATAAGCCTTATCTCGTTCCCCTCTATCAATCTCGGAAAGATCCATTTTCTAATCATAGTCCCCATAGGGGAGATAAATCCAGAGAGTTGTCCTTGATATTTTGCTCATCAATTTGAGTGTTTTTTATTATTGGTTGGTTGTTGGCT
>JAAEOP010000298.1 GCA_024223125.1 Chloroflexota bacterium | reverse complement strand
TCCCCATTCACCATCAGGTGATTGAGTTCTTCTAAGTAGGCGGCCGTGTTGGGCAGAATATTTGGCCCTTTGACACCGTGAAAAGCCTGGGGCAGCAAACCAACACCGGTGATGTGGCAAAATTCTGCCTGCGCGCCTAAGTCAGTGAAGGCGTCGCGCACCAGGTAAGCCAGGTCCAGCGTGACGCCGGAACCTGTGCCCCCTACCAGGCTGCCACAGATGAAAACATTGATGCCCTGCTGTTGGGACAGGTCTGCGGTCGTTTCCCGTTCGGCTAACTGCCACAATGCTTGCCTGATTTCGCCGTTGACGGCGGCAAAGTTCCACAACATCCCCAGCAAACCCAGCGCCCGCTGCTGCCGGGAACCGCTGCGCATGATAGTGGCCGGTAATTTGCTGACGATTGGCCCCAACCGTTCGTTGATGGCTGTCTGGCTGGCGATATTGCGCAGGATGCTGCCGACGGGAACGTCGCCGATGTAGTGGAATTCATTGCCTGGCTCTAAGGAGACGAATCCTTGAGGTGTGGCAATTTGAATGACTTCTTCGGTGGTGTCAAAAGCCAGCAGGCGAATCCGGCCGTGCCAGCCGTCGCCGTAGGTCATCGCTAGCTCTTTTTTGGGACAGCTGAACAACAGTTGGCCGCTGCCGCCGGCGCCGATGATGAGGGTGGGACGCAGCCGGGATAATTGGTATTGGGGGTTTATCATGAGGTTATCTCCTTTCGTTATCTTCTCGTTCGGCCTGGCGCAGGCGCAGGTTTTCATACCGGATGCGACTATCCGGGCCGAATTGGATGACGGCCGTATCGGTTAAACGTTTTTCATGGGCGAGGGGCGTGTCGTCTAGCTGAACGCGGCCGTGCCCGCTGATGAGCATTTCCCACAGGTCGGCCAATGGACGGCCGGGGCGGATGACAACCCGCCCTTGCGCGCCGGGCAACGGTATGTCGGCCGGCGGCTGGCCGAGGCTGACCTGGAGGCAGTTGAGGCTGTCCAGGTCGCTTGTTGTTTGGCCGCTGTTAAATTGTCGGCCGTCTAACAAATGTAATGTGCCGCTGACGGTGGGTTGGTTCTGCTGCTGGCGACGATAGAGAACGGCCGTACTGGCGCCCAATAGAAACAAACCGGCCAACAGCCAGGGCCAACCTGGACGCTGGCTGCTCCCGGCCGTTTCCGCCGGTTTGGCCAGGGGAACGGTTTGTAGGACGGCCGTTTTGGTGATGGTGGGTAGTGGTTGGTTAGTGGGTGTTGGTTGGTGGGTAGGGATGGTTGTATGGGTTGTCGGCCAGGTTGTGGGGGAGGCTGGGGCGGTGGGAGATGGATTGGGAGTAGGTACGGCCGTTGGTGCAGGAATGGAGTCTTGCCATACGGTAACATGACCGGCGCCTGTAATGCGAACGCTCCAGGGACCGGGGACAGGCTGCTCGATAATCCATACCTCTTCCCGCGCGGGTACGCCGCCCCCAGCCTGCCGCACTTGCGGTTGGGACGCATCCAGAAGCTGGCCGTCCCCTGAGTGAATGGCGACAGTTTGGGTGGGGCTTTCTTTGCTGATGACGAGGGTTAATTGGGCCAGGCCGGGCGGGATGGTGAGCGACTGTTCGTTGGTTTGGGCAACGGCCGTATCCAACACAATCCCTTCCGTCTGACGATGGGTGAGTGTGACCACGATGTCATGGTAAATGTTGGGCAGGTCGGCGGCCGTCTGCGCCAGGTAGAAACGGCCGTCTGGCGTGGCGGCGCTCATCTCTTCCCATAAAGGCTGCCAGACGGCGGCAACATCGGGGTCAGCATCGGCGGCCGGATTGGACAGCAGGATGACGAAGAGGGGGGTGCTGGCGGCCGCTAACTGTTGGCTGATGGCGTGTAGGGCGGCTGTGTAGACGTTCATTTCGGCCGTTGTGGGCGTCTTTTCCCATTCTGGTTTGCCGTCTGTCAGCAGAATGATGGCTGGCCGGTGGGGCGTTGTTACGGCCTCTAATTGGGCGGCGGCCAGTTCCAGGGCGGCCAGATGGTCTGTCCAGCCCAGGCGCGGCGGGTTGGCGATATGGTCGAAAAGTTGGCTGCGCTGCTGTTGGTGGGTGAGGGGGGTGAGGGGGACGGCCGTTTCGGCTTCTGTGCCGAAGAAGATGACGCCGGCCTGGTGGGTGAGGTCTGGTTCATCTACGCCTAAATAGGAGAGGAATAGGCGGGCGGCGTCAATACGTAAAAGGGCGGGGTCTGAACCGACCCCGCCCTTTTCAAACATGGAATTGCTGTTGTCTATAAGGAGAATGGCGAAAAGCGGTAAGGGGTTGGGGGTGGCTGCATGAGCTAAACGAGGGAAAAGTAAAGAAAAAAAGGCGCAAACAAGGGCTGCAAAAAGGAGAAGAAGAAAGATACAGCCCATAGCGCAGTTTGAACAACCGAGACTTCGTTTATTTTTTGGCGAGTGGTCAAGATTTGTTTTCATTTTCTATGCCCTTGTTTGAGTAAATTCTTGTCAATACCCGAATTGAAGCATAGAAAAGGGCATAATACACCGCCGGACGGCGGGAATTAAAGGAGGGCTCGCATATGCTGACAATCACATGCGAGCGTAGATTTATTACCGGAATGAGGGAATAAAAGTAATCAACGACGATAACGGATATGGTGACGACGATACCAGATGATTAGGTCTTCTCTATCTCGCTGGTAATCTTCCAATTCGCCTAGTTCCATTAACAAGCTGCGGATACGAGTCATGCGGGCGCGCACGCCATCTATGCCAATATTGGGTAGATCGCGGGCGATTTCGGCATAATTTTTTCCTTGTGCCAGCAGTGCCAATGTTTGCCACAGGTCGGCCGAAAGAGGATCCGGCGCAGTAGGCAAGGCCAACGGTAAAATGCCAGCCGGACCAGGAGAAAGGAACACATAATCTTGATAGGCAAGATCAAGCAGTTGAACAATATTGGGATCGTCATTCCGTAGAGAGACGAAGGAGATTTGCAAGGGAAGCAGCTCAGAAACCAGGGTCTGAAAAAGATTGTTGCCGGGAGGAGAAAGACTGGTATAGGCTAGAATGGGTAAGTCAGCGTCTCGTTGGCGCAGGGCTTTGGCTAATTTCAGACCGGTTCGCAGCGGATCGTTTTTACCGGGAGGCAGCCCCAGGTCCATGGCCACAACGTCTATGTATTCGCCTGTTTTTTCACTTTGATCGTATGCGTACAGGGTAGAGGGCATATCTTCACAATGAATAATTTGCCAGCCTGTGCCTTCAAGTTCAGACCGTAAGGAAATGTATTGCAGACGGTTGTCTTCTACTAATAATAAGATGCGGTTATTTTGTTGAGTCATTTCTTTTCCTCCTTATTGAATTAAAATGTCTCTTAGATGAATGGATCACGAATAAGTATGAGGCGTTGTTTAGTGAACGTGTGTTTTTAAGTAAGGGATATGATGCCTTTAGAAATGGAGCTAGATATCGTCATGGGTTGTGTGCGGGGGAAGGGCATGAATAGCGGCATAAACAATGACGCCTTTTTGTTGGGGTAGGTTAGCGATACGCGTATTGGCCCCTAATTTTGCGACACATTCGCGCAGCAGAGTATATATACCGTTTTCGCTTTGTCTTTTTTCGGCTTCTGGTGGCAGAGGGTGGCCGTTGTTATTGATTTCTACCTCGATAATGTGACAGTTACGTTGTAATTGTACTTGAATACGGCTGGCGCTACCGTGGATAATGGCATTGGTGATAGATTCTGTGATGAGGCGGTAGAGTGCTAGTTTGACCAACGTAAACTCCTTTTCAATATTGGGGTCAATTGCCAGCTTGAGCCGGGGACGACGGCCGTCTTTGTTTACGGGGAGAGAGCTTTTGAAAGCTTGTATCTGATCCAGAAAAGATTGACGGGCAAAGTCTGGTGGATAGGCGGAATCGGCCAGACGGAGTTCGATAATAAATTGGTCCATTTGGGTGAGCAGAAGGTCTATAGGAAAGGCTGACTGCCTAGCTTGTTTGCTTTTTAACGGGGCACTGATGCTGGTTTTGAAACCATAGCGGCCGATAATACTGTGGATGCTCATTTCTGGTCGGGCAAAACTTTTGTAGACCAGGTCTCGATAACGTACCTGAGCCGCAGCCAGAGCCAGAGATTGAGAGAGGCTGAGGACGGAGAATTTATAAGCCTGGTCGAACTGTTTTTCGTGGCGAAAATAGAGGAACAGGGCGCCCATTCTTTCCTGGCGGACACCAACAGGTAAAAAACAGGCGGATTTAATGATTTCTTGCTGTACAAAACCTGAACTACCAGCAGTAAAGGGGGGGGCTAACTGGGAATTGGGGGTGACGTGGGGGTCAAAGAATGATTCCCAATCTGATATTTGCTGCAACAAAGGGCTGTCAGGATCCCGATCAGGCGGGGGAAGGGGGGCGGAATTTTGCAAATCGCCGTATATGTAAGGCGCGTGAACAGGATAACCAGCCAGAGAAAGAGGGTAGTAGATAACCAGGTCAACGCCCAAACGCTTTTGGGCAAATTGGGCAAACAGGTTAAAGACATCTTTTTCGGAATCGAGGTTTGTGTTGGTTGACATCACATGCCGCCATAAAGCGGTGGCCGCGTGGAAGAACTGTTCTCGTTTATCTATGGCAATGGCTGTGCCTAAGATGCCGGCAATCGTTTCCAGGGCATTTTGGTCGCCGGGCGTGTAGGCGCCTTTCACACTGGCCTGCACATCCAAAATACCGTAAACAACGCCCTGGTGAATGATGGGAACGGCCATTTCGGCTTTGGTATCATCGTCATTAAAGACGGAGTGATAGTAGTTACAGGCGGCGATGTTGTTCCAAATGACGGTATCTTTACTTTGATAGGCGTGCCCGGTGAGGCTGTTAGCGATAGGGATTTTTTGACCGCAAACGGAAGTGTAGTCGCCATGTTCGGCCGTAACTTCTAGAAATTGTTCATCGGGGGTCAATTCCAGAATGAATACGCGGTCAAAACGCATACGGCCGCCAATGAGGGCTGGCACTTGGTTCAGGTTGGGGCTGGCGTTGGGCCAATTGAGACAATCCATACTGATAGTACGAATAACTTCGCCCCATATTTTTTGGCCGGTCCACAAACGCTGTATTATGAGGATGACGATGTAGACTAGGAAAAAACAGGCTATACCGAAGGCGATCAGGGTGTGGTTTGTTGTCACCGGTTTAAGGGTATATAAGGCGATCAACAGACCAATGATGCCCAGTATAATCCAGATAGTACGTCTGGTCGGGGGAGACATAAAGGGGGTTTTGGTAGCCGTGAAACTGGTGAAGGGAAGAAGTCCCCCAAAAAACAGAAAAAAGGTAAAAATGATTTGGGATTCAGTGGGGACAACTGGCGTGACAATTGCTTGTAACCAGGCGAACCCCCAGGCAGCTAAGATAGCCCCTAAAAAACCAACCCAGTGGATGATGTGCCGGAACTGAAAAAGCGGCGGTTTGCGGCAGGTAAAAAAAACCTGATGTTGGTCTTGTGGAACGTAAGGCGATGCAAAACTGTATTGGGGGAATAATCTTTTGAGGGCGCTTTGTAGGAAGCAAAGAAGACGTATAATTCTGGATTGGGGGGCAGTCAGGTCTATAAGGATACATATGAGGAATATAGTGAGCCAATATGCACCTAACAGGCGAAGAGGTATGCCGATCATACCACCATATAGATACATCAAAGTGGCATAGATCTGCTGGCTCCAGGGAAGGGCGTAGATGGCGGCTGTTCGGCGCAGCCATAATTTGGGCGCGGACAGGGCGGCCATGGTTATCTGGTTATCTTTCATGGGGTTTGTCTCCTGTCGTTACAATTGATGCAAAACGGGCATTATCACAAGGTTCTATTTGTAGTATGGCAGATGCGGACGGTAATTCCAATACCGGATTGGGGTAATAAAAGTATCAGGGTGTGGGAGTAGAGATGGCTGTGAGACGATCCAGGCGAAAGGTGAGGTTGGCTTCGGCGCGGTAACTGTAGGCGTACAGGTAAAACAGGTCTCCTCGTTGTTCCAGGCGCAGCGGCTCAACAATGTGTTGTTTGGGCGTGGGGGCATGTAGCGCTTGATAGTTCAGCGTGAGGGGTGTTTGTTTTTGTATGG
>JAAEOP010000297.1 GCA_024223125.1 Chloroflexota bacterium | reverse complement strand
CTTTCTTGATATCTGTTTCCGCCAGGAATTCTGTACACAACGCATCATAATCTGGGTAGTTGAAGCAAGGCGTATTGTAGCTGCCGGTGGTGGCGGTGTCATTCCAACTGGCAAAGAAAGCGCAGACATGATCCGGGTGGATGGTCAAGCTCCAACCCAGGATGTACATATCAAAGTCGGCGTCCACAAAGACGGGATTCAAGATGGTGTTGAAACCAGTCAACTCGGATTCCACCGGGATACCCAGTTCACGCATCCATTCAGAAATCCACTGGTTGAAGCTGGCTCGCTGTGGGTCGTAGGCTGGGCCAGGGCCGAGGATGGTGAATTCTGGTACCAGTTCGCCATTGGGCATACGCAAACCTTCGCCATTAACAACGTTTTCAGCGGTCGCATCTTCTTGATCCCATTCTGGTTTTGTATCCCATGTCCAACCAGCTTCTTCCAAAACGGCAATGGCGGCATTCAAACGATCGCTGCGGCTCATGCCTACAGACTGACCTTGGATGTCGCTGTTGAACCAGGCTGCATTGCCAGGAGGCACAACGGAATAGGTGGGGTCAACGGAACCTTGCAGAACGCTGCCGGCGACAAATTCTTTGTCAATGAGGAAATCTACGGCCGTGCGGAATTCTTGCATGGAGAATGGTTCTTTACGCATATTGAACGCCATGTAGAACAGACCATTGTCCGGGTTGGTGTAAGTGACAACACCTTCACCCTGTTGGGCTTGTTCGCGCAAACCACGAGCCAGGCTCAACGGATTCAAGACGTAATCTACTTCACCATCGGCTAAAGCCAGGAAAGCAGCATTTTGGTCGCCATAGAGGGAGAAGATAACGTTTTCGCTGTATGGGCCGCCAACAAAGTCTAATGTTGTTTCACCAGAACCATCGCCGTAAGCGGTACGGGTCGTGCCATCGGCCAAAGTTTGGCTCCATTGGCCATCATCCGTTTCCACAATTTGGGCACCAGCGAAGTGGTAGCTGGGGTTGCTTGTGCGCTGTACAAAAGCACCAGGCTCGAATTGATCGGTGGTGTAACCGCCGCCAGCAACACTGGCCGGCACTTCGGCACCGTACAGGGTGGTACGGGCATTCTCAAAAGCTTCATCATAAACGCCCCACTCTTCGCAAGCGGCCGCATCTGCATCTTCTGCTTCACAATCTTCTGGACGTTCAGCTTCCGGTGCTTCTACGCCTTCAATGAAAGTGCGGGATTCAGCTACGACATCGGCCCAGACATGTTCGGGCAGGATGGGCGCTTGGGCCGAACCAAACTGCCATTGTGACAAACCAGGCGCCTCGGTAAAGACGAATTTGACAGTGTAATCATCTACAGCTTCTACATGATCGGTGATCAATTGTTGGCAGGAGCTGGGCCAATTGCTGGTCAAAGAGAGATCGAGGCAGGTCTGTTGGGTAAAGACAACATCGTGGGCAGTGATTGGCTCGCCATCACTCCAGGTTGCGTCTTCCAGCATAGCTACAGTTATTGTCCACAAGTCCCCTTCTTCGACTGGGTCAGGGGACAAATCAACTGCCAGACTGGGCACAAAATCATTGCGTTGATCAGAAAGTGCGTAAAGAGTGGGGGCTGTGTCATTTATGACGTACTGTGTCCAAACAGAGCTGTCAGGACCAAGATAAGCCCAGTAGTTGAGGCTCAGTGGGTCTTCAAAGATACCAATGGTGTAGTTGTCGCAACATTCGCCGGTAGCGGCGGCGGCTTCTTCGCCGGTGTCTTCGGCCGGTACTTCAACTTCTACGGTGACAGTTTCAACAACAGTGGTTTCGACAACGCGGGTAACT
>JAAEOP010000296.1 GCA_024223125.1 Chloroflexota bacterium | reverse complement strand
GCCATCATTGGCCAACGTTATCTTATTAAGCCCCGCTTGAACCCTGGACTTAAAGGCCGGCCAGGATTCGAAATCACCGGCGTTGACTTCGTCCCGGACCCACAAGCGCATCACATGTCGTAAGATTTTTAGGTGAACAATGGGTTCAAGCCGGTCTATTGTCATCGACGAGCCAACCAGTTTGCCAATCACCGGATCGGTTTTAACGAGATCCGGCAAGATATGCTGCATCACCTCAAAACCCTGGTGTTCATCCAGCTCAGGCAAAGATTCCGGCACCGGCCAAAACAATCCCCGAGTCTGGTAGATCGAGGCAACCGCCTGTTCCGTTTGATGATGCCGTTGTTTTGGACCGACATAGACCCGGTCAATCCGCACCCCTAAAGCGGCCCAATGCTCACCCAAAACCTTGGCTTGCCTCGCCCCCAAAGGAGAAAGCTGATCGTAGTTGTCTTGCATAAATGAAGCCTGGCCGTGGCGTACCAGAAAAAGTGAGCTCATTGTTTTCTCCACCTGTTTGTTTGAAAGACGGCAGGTTGGACATATATCTTCCCAGTGAAGTATTCCACGCTGTGAAGTATTCCACACTATAGTCAGGGCAACAAATATTGGGTATAATAACAGGGAGATTTTTACTTTTTGTCCTATTTCTTCCGGCAACGGTGTTTTATATATTGTATAGCTTCAGTCTGTTGCATAAGTATTCTGGAAGCTAAAATAATAGAGGTTGGTCTACAATTTTGCGTTATGAGCCACCGTTATGGAGTCCAAAATGCATTTTGGACTCCATAATAGCGG
>JAAEOP010000295.1 GCA_024223125.1 Chloroflexota bacterium | reverse complement strand
TCGGAGTAAATGCCGGAGGGGATAACGAAGCCTAACCGTCCTTCGTCTCGCAGCAGGTCGTAGCCTCATTCCAAGAACAGTTTATGGGTGGCGGTGTCGCCCCGCCCCTGGCGATTGAAGTTGGGGCATTTTTTGTAGTAGGCAGCGGCCGTTTCAACACGAGACTTTTGCGCTTGCCAACCCTGTTCAATTTCTGGGTTCAGGCCATTCAGTTCGGCAATACGGGCTTCTGCCTTTTTGCGGGTCAGCTTGCTTTCAATGCGCTCGTCGAATTGGGCATAATATTCGCGCAGGTCAGGCTTCACAATTTCCCAGGGCGGGTTGCCAATGACGATGTGGAAGCCGGAGGGAGATTGGGAGATTGGAGATTGGGGATTGGGAGATTGTTCAATCTCTAATCTCGAATCTCCAATCTCCAAAAAAACCTCTGGAAACTCGACCGCCCAATTGAAGGGACGAATAACTTCCAGGTCACTGAAACGGTCGGCTAAATCCTCGTTCAAAACATCATTCACCCGTTGGCTCAGAGCGGCAATCTGGGCCTGCACATCCCCATTTTTCTTACCTCCTTCCAAAGCGGATTGGCGCAGGCGGCGCAGTTCAGCCAGCGCGTCGGCATGATCGGCCAGCCGGGGGTCTTGAGGCGCGGCGCCCACTAACGCATTGCCCACCTTAATGTTCTGGTTGAGGATAAGCGGCAGCCGCCAGTCGCTACGCCGCTGATCGGCCATCGCCCGCACCATCAGATTGACGGTGGCAATTTCGGCCGCTTGCGGATCCAAATCCACGCCGTACAAATGGTTTTCCAAAATGAAGCGGGGGTAATGGCGCAGCCGTTCAATTTCGCTGGTGTACGGAGTCAATTGAATCTGCAAATCAAGCGGCATAGTGATGCCTTCGGCCGCCAATTCTTGCCGCCGCTGTTCTCCTTCTGCTTCTAGCCGGGCAATTTCCCGCCGGTAAAAGTCGGCCAACAGTTCATAAGCGTAAATGAGAAAACCGCCCGAACCGCAAGCCGGGTCTATGAGACGCAAGTTTTTGATGTCGGCGGCCGTTTTCGTCTGGCCATCATCCCCAACCAAATATTTACCCAGAGAATTGTCTACCAGATAACGTACAATAACCTGGGGGGTGTAATAGCTGCCCTGTTTTTTGCGCGTTTCCAGGTTGTCACTGGTACGCACGGCTCCATCGCTTAACACCAGCGTTTTGCCCAAATATTGCTCGTAAGTGTTGCCCATGATGTCGGCCGTCATCGCCCGGTAATGCGCCTCATACAATTTATTGATCAGGCCGTCCAACACATCGTCGCTAAAAACAGCCTGATCGGCCAACGATAGGGCAAATAGAGCCGAATTGTGGTCTTCATCAAAACGGCAGAACAACTGCTGTAAGAATTGGTTCAGAGTGAAGGTGTATGGGTTGGTGCGGCGCAGTTCGGCCATGTTGTGCAGCGTCCCCACCGGCACGATGAGATGATCTTCGGCAAAACGGATCACCACCAGGCGATCTAAAATTTGCTGCACGACGGCGCGGAGCTGGGGTAATTGAATACGGCCGTCATCATCCAACAGCCACCAATTCTCCGTCCGCTTTTGCAAAATATCTTGCGCCAGCCGCTCCCGCCACTCATTGATAAAGTTGAGGTAATCGGTATCTACATCTTCCCGATGGCGCTGGTTGGAAAGTTGGTCGAGACGGCCGCCGACAATGCTTTCATACGATAACTGCCATAACTGGTCAAACTCATCCAAAAAGGCTGACGGTTCTTAAAAAGCCAGCACCAGCCAATCGCGCCGGGCATTAAACAGGCGCAGCCGCTCAAAATTGGTCATGATAGCCCAGGTTCCCCCATTGCTAAAGGCGTAATTGATGGCTTGTTGTTCTTCGGCCGTGCGGTCGGCCGCCATACCGGGCAAAGACAACTGCCCCGGCGTCAAAATCCCTTCTAAACGGTTGCGCGACTGTTCCAGCTTGTCAATGACGCCAAACCGCTTGGCTTCCACATAAACCGCCCCGCCCGCTTCTGGGAACAGCACAATGTCAGGACGGCCGGTTTGGGTGCTGAGTTCATATTTACAACGGTTATGATCATCAATCGGCCAACCCAAAGCACGCAGCAGCGGGTCAATGAATTGATGCAGTACATTGGCTTCGGTCAGAGACGGCCGTGCTGCTTTATCAATCGTGTTGTATCGTTGAACCAGTTCTTCAATCTGCTGGCGGGCAAGTTGGCGGGGCGTCAAGGGAGATCTGCTCCTTCAGGTATTGAAGAGATGATGGACAAATGAAATGAGTGTCCCACATCGGTCACTTGATAATCTACAATGATGCGATCCACATCAGGATACAAAGCCAGTTTACGAACCATCAATTCTTGCACAATTTCCAGTATGATTTTTTGCATTTCAGGATCATCTTCCAAATTTTGAATAAAGTTCAAGCTTTCCGCTTGTTTATCCGGCGACATCAATGTTGTATTCCAGGCTAACACAGCCATACCGATCAATTTATCATATGCCGCTTCTGTATTTGCTTCATGACGATAAAGGGCCACAAGCTCCTGTATTGCTTCTGATAATTTTATCTGATCCGTTGGTTGATGAACAAATCTTGTGTCTTGGGGCAAGAGATTAGATTTTTTGTTCCTTTTTCTGAAAGACCTCATATGAGAGTGAACCAGTTTAGAATTCTTTCTCTTTCGACGTTTCTTAGCCATAATATTACATCCTAAAGGTTCCATATCTATCAATTGGTAAGGGGGCGTTCAAGGTGGTGGCAAAAGCCAGACCCAGAGCTATGCGGGTTTGAGCCGGGTCTAAAATGCCATCATCCCACAGGCGGGCAGTGGCAAAGTAGGGATCGCTTTCATGTTCATATTGGGCCAGGATGGGGCGTTTGAATTCGGTTTCAACGGCCGTAATCTCCTCCGGCGTCGGATTGTCCAGACCCCGTAAAGCGCGAGGCTGTCCCACTGTCCATAAAACATTAGCGGCCGCTTCCCCACTCATCACACTAATACGACTGTTCGGCCAGCTAAACAAAAAGCGGGGATCATACGCTCGACCAGACATACCATAATTGCCTGCCCCATGGCTGGCCCCATGCAGCAACGTAATGCGAGGCACATTGACATTGCTAACGGCCATCACCATCTTGGCTCCATCTTTGGCAATGCCGCCATGTTCATACTGCTTACCCACCATGAATCCGGCAATGTTTTGCAAGAAAAGCAGCGGCGTCCCCCGTTGGCCGCAAAGCTGAATGAAGTGGGTGGCCTTCAAAGCCGATTCACTGAACAGCAAACCATTGTTAGCCACAATACCGACGGGAATTCCCATGATGTGGGCAAAGCCACATACGACCTGAAGACCGTAACGGTTTTTGAATTCGCTCAGACGGGAGCCATCTACCAGCCGGGCAATGATTTCCCGCTCATCGTATTGGGTACGATGGTCGGCCGGAATGACACCATACAACTCTTCTGGGGCATAGGCCGGTTCCTCCGGTGTTTGCATGATGACGGGTACGATTTTACGCCGGTTTAGATGGGCGGCAATTTCCCGTATTTTAGCCAGCGCTTCATGTTCATCCTCAGCAAAATGGTCGGCCACACCAGAGAGACGGGTATGTACATCTGCGCCGCCTAGCTCTTCGGCCGTTACTTCTTCACCAGTTGCCGCCTTTACCAACGGCGGACCGCCCAAAAAGATAGTTCCGTTCCCTTTGACAATGACGGTTTCGTCACACATGGCCGGGATGTAAGCGCCGCCAGCCGTGCAAGAACCCAGTACGGCCGCAATCTGCGTAATCCCTTTGCCAGACATGCGAGCGATATTGTAAAAGATACGGCCGAAATGCTCCTTGTCGGGGAAAACATTAGCCTGCAAATGCAGAAACGCGCCGCCAGAATCTACCAGGTAAATGGTGGGCAGGTAATTCTCTTCGGCCACCGTTTGGGCGCGGAGATGCTTTTTAACCGTTTCCGGGAAATAGGTTCCCCCTTTGACTGTAGGATCGTTGGCCACAACCATACATTCCAGACCTTGCACACGGCCGACGCCGGTAACAACACCCGCGCTGGGCGCTTCACCGTCGTGCATCTCCCAGGCCGCCAGGGGAGAAAGTTCCAGGAAAGGGCTGCCCCCATCTAAAATGGCGTCTATACGTTCCCGGACGAGCAGCTTACCCCGCTGGCGCTGCCGTTGAATGGTGCGTGGAGAACGGGTGCTGGCTGCAATCTGCTGTCTTTCATGCAGTTGGTCAGCCAATGCTTTGTTATGACTATAGTTATTTTTGTAATCGGGGGAATTGGTATTGATATGACTAATTATTTCACTCATGCGACCAATCATACCAGACATTGAGCCAGAAATCATGATATACTTGCGCTGCTATGCCATCATTATTTTCGGGAATGGATCCATATCTTGAAGGGTATTTGTGGCCGGACGCGCATCATCGGCTGGCCTCTGAAATTGCTCGCCGTCTGGGGCCGCCCATTCGTCCCAAATATGTAGCCCGCCTGGAAATTACAGTAGTGGAAGATATTTACCCGGAAGTGGAACTGGGATTGATGTACCCGGATGTTGAAATTGTGAGGGTCTCCAAAGGGGATAGTTTGCAAGAACCAGTTCCGGCTTATGATGTAGCCGCGCCGGAATTAGCAGCGCCGGTTTCATTATCTTTGCCAAAACCCGTTTCTGTGCGTGTGGCCACAGTGGAAATTCGGGACGTTGCTAAGAACGAACTGGTTACGAGCATTGAGATTTTGTCGCCGGTAAATAAACGTGAGCCGGGATTAACGAAGTATCGTAGAAAACAGCAGCGGCTGCGCGAGGCCAACGTCCATTTGTTGGAATTTGATCTGCTGCGACGAGGCACACGGCCGTTGCAACACCCGCACCTGCCCCAATCCACCTATCTCATTACCCTCATCCGGGCTAATTCTGATCAGGCAGATTTGTGGCCGGTTGATTTACGCGACCCATTGCCCGCTGTTCCTGTTCCTTTACGGCCGCCAGACCCAGATGTACGCTTGGAACCAGGGTTGATTTTGAACACGATTTATGACGAGGCTGGTTATGATCTCTCCATAGATTATTCGCAAACACCGCCTCCGCCGGCCATGAAAGCAGAAGATGAAAAATGGCTGCGTGACCACCTTACGGTTAAATGACAGAGAATGGTTGCCTCAATCAAACGGGGGATTTTAGCAGTCCAGTTTCTTACACCTGGAATATGCCTGGAATGCAGGTGGTTACGGTTACGGCCGTTTCCCCCATCAACGCCGTCACAACCACGCACAAAATCACAATTGACGAACCCCTGAATGGTGGGTATTCGATTTACTTACCAGTTGTCATGAATCAGGCACAGGTTAAACAAAGCAGCCCATCAGTGTCATTATCCATACCGAAAAGACCCCTAGCAGCAATCCGGCAATGACTTGGGCGGGGGTGTGGCGATTGAGATAGAGGCGCACAAAACAAACGGCAAACACAAAGGGGAGAATGAGAATGATAGCGGCCGTCCAGCCAAAAACCAATCCCACCAGCAAAAATGTGGCCATAATGCCTGTGGAATGTAAACTGATGAGCCAGCGCGTGTTTATCACTCCCAAAGCAGTCAGTTCAATAGCGTTAAAAATGGTCAGGCAGCGCAGCAGTTCCGGCCCGTTAAAATATGTAATGATGACCAAAGCCAGCAGGGCAAAAAAGACGGCCGAAAGATAAGGCAGATGACGCTCACCTTTATTGGTCATATGCAGTTCTTTGATACGGCCGGTTTTGAGGAAATAAAGCACAACAAGGATAGGCGCCAGCGACACAAGCAGCCCATAAACGGCCGCCCACCCAAACCCAATCAAACTGGGGTCTTCATAAAGACCAAAAGCCACACCCAACACCGCAAACATAACTGGCGGACTGACGATGTTAGAAAAAAGCCGCGCTGCTTTAACGTGACCAGTGTGACTGCTTTTGTGAAAATCACGGGGGGTCATTTGTGACAAGGTGACAAGGTGACAAAGTGATGGGGCGCTTTCACCTAGTCACCCCATCACCCAGTCACATTGTCAAAATCATGTGCCTTCTTGCCAACTATTAAGGTATTTCACCTGGCGGTCAGTCAGGGTATCAATGTTGATGCCCATGGCTTGCAACTTGATGCTGGCGATGCGCTGGTCTACTTCTGCGGGCACTGTGTAGACGCGACTTTCCAACTGCCCCTGGTTGTCTACCAGATATTGGGCCGCTAGAGCTTGGCCGGCAAAACTCATATCCATGACAGAGGCGGGATGTCCTTCGGCCGCAGCCAGATTGATAAGACGTCCTTCGCCCAACAGATTGAGTTTACGGCCGTCTTTCATCGTGAATTGTTCGACAAACGGCCGTACTCGTTTCGGTTCCCCAACAGCCATCTTATAGAGCGCTTTTTTATTTACTTCCACATCAAAATGACCAGAGTTAGCCAGCAAAACCCCATCTTTCATCGCTTCAAAATGGTGGCGATCAAAGACATGAATATTGCCTGTGGCGCTGATGAAGATGTCGCCAATAGGCGCCGCTTCGGTCATCGGCATCACCCGGAAACCATCCATAACCGCTTCCAACGCTTTCAGGGGATCAATTTCGGTCACAACCACATTACCACCCAAGCCGCGGGCGCGCATGGCAATACCCCGGCTGCACCAGCCATAACCGGCTACCACAATTACTTTACCGGCAATGAGATAGTTGGTAGCCCGGACAATACCGTCCATTGTAGATTGGCCTGTGCCGTAACGGTTGTCAAACAGATGCTTGGTCATGGCGTCGTTCACAGCCATCATAGGGAATTCTAACGCCCCGTCAGCCGCCATCGCCCGCAAGCGAATAATTCCGGTGGTTGTCTCTTCCGTACCGCCAATAATGTTGTCCATCGCGTCGCGACGGTCACTGTGAATAGTGCTGGTCACATCGGAACCGTCATCCATGATGATGTGTGGTTTGTGGTCAATGACAGCCTGTATATGTTTGTGATAAGTGGCGTCGTCTTCACCTTTAATAGCGAAAACAGGAATCTCAAAATGGGACACGAGCGAGGCAGCTACATCATCTTGGGTACTAAGAGGATTGCTGGCGGACAGCATCACATCAGCCCCGCCAGCCTGCAAAGCAACCATCAAATTGGCTGTTTCAGTGGTGACGTGCATACAACCAGAGATACGCAAACCGGCAAACGGCCGTGTCTCATTAAACTCCGTATGTACCCCTTTTAATACAGGCATTTCCTGGCTGGCCCACTCAATTCGGTGACGGCCGCCGGGCGCTAAATCTACGTTCTTAATATCAAATTCCATTGTAAATCTCCTGAAAAGTATTGTAAGAGATTGGGGACTGGAGATTGGAGATTGGGCGTAAAAAGAGTGGCTAATCTCTAATCTCTAATCTCTAATCTCAGGTAAGTAACAAGTCTAAAGTCCCCTCATCATCAAAATGCTCGCGGTAGCGAACGACGAATTCGGCGGGGGTGTAAAAATGGGCTTGTGTGCCCAATTGTTCCAAAACATAGGTGGCAGCTAAAGCGCCCATACGGCCGCAAATTTCCCAGGGCAAATCCAATTCCATGCCCCGCATCAAGCCAGCCCGGAAGGCATCGCCGGCGCCGGTTGGTTCTACCATTTTAAGGGGCGGGACACTGGGGATTGCATATTCACGGCCATCGGCGATAAGGATAGCTCCGTCGGCCGCTTTCGTAACCAGCAAAGCCCCGATTTTGTCCATCACTTCTGCTTCCGACAGGCCAGTTTTTTCTTGAATGAGCTTGAACTCATACTCATTAACGGACAGCATAGCGCAGCCTTCCAGTCCATGCAGCAGTTCATCTCCATTGAGGCGGGCTGTTTGCTGGCTGGAATCGTAGATGTAGGGGATGCTGAGATGGCGACATTCGGCCGCATAGTTGGCCATGGCGTCGGGGGAATTGGGGGAGATGATGACCAGGTCGGCATCGGCCGCATATTGGGCAAAGGTAAGCTGGCCAGCATGAGCCATGGCTCCAGTATAAAAACTGGCAATTTGATTTTGGTTCTGATCAGTATTGACAAAAAATGAAGCAGTAAAATCATCTTCAATTTCGATGATGGCTGAGGTGTTGACACCATGTTGTTCTAACCAATCACGATAGTCGCCAAAATCTTGTCCGGCGGTAGCCATGATGGTGGGGTTGCTGCCCAACAATCCCATCGTATAGGCGATGTTGGGGGCAGTACCACCACGCTGTCGTTTGAGGCTATCTACTAAAAAGCTAAGGCTGATAGTATGCAGTTGGTCGGCCAGCAAGGAATCGGTAAACTTACCGGGATAGGACATGAGATAGTCGAAAGCGATTGAGCCGGTAATAACGATTTTCATGATGTGTGAGGAGATTGGAGATTAATCCAATCTCCAACCCTCCTATGTATTGCGGACAATATTGTTTTTGTTGTTTTCAGTGGTCACGGCCGTTAACGTTTTCAACACCGGCGTCCATCCTAAGCGATCTTTAAGCATGGTAAATAGGGCACGGATGCCATCGGATGTTTTGATTTTTTTGCCTTCTTCATAGGTACGTGGGCTGTAACTGATGGGAATTTCTAAAATATCATGGCCGGCCAGCAAGATTTTATCCGGTAGTTCAAAATCGAGATTGAAGTCGGTGGTGGTCAGGTTAAGCGACTGCACCACATCGGCCCGGACCATTTTGGTAGCTGTGGCCACGTCGGTGAGATGGCCACCAAAGAGGAGGTTGGTGACGGCCGTTAAAAACCGCACTCCCAAATAAGCATGAGTATATTCATATTGAACATCCCCACCTAACACACGGGAGCCAAAGATAGCGGCCGCGTTACTTTCTTCCACATGGCGACAAAAACGAGTGTGTTCAAAGGGATCATATTCCAGGTCAGCATCCTGAATGATCATGTAATTCCCGTTCATATGAGCAATGCCTGTACGGACAGACATCCCTTTACCCATATTGCGCTCATGGAAGATGACCCGAATTTCGGGGTCGTCAATTCGATTCAGAATGTCACGAGTGCCATCGGTGGAAAAGTTGTCTACGACAATAATTTCCCGCTCCCAACCAGAGCCGAGATTGACCGCCTGCGTTTTTTCGATAACTTGTTGAATCGTAGCCGCTTCGTTATAGCAGCAAATAATGACCGATAGTTTCATACAGAATGAAGGGCTGGCGTTCAGCCAACCCCTTTCCTCTAAGCTAAATTGTATTCATAAAAACAAGACGAGATTATAACACACGCAGATACATCTCCAAGTTGAGTTCGCAAGTGCTTACAAGTGAACCAAAGAGCAGACTATGTGTTGTCTTTGAAAGGAAATCAAGGGCAATTAGTTGCATGAAGGTACTCATTCAGGGGGCTACCAAGATCCTAAAGCGTTTTACTCCTGAGAGTACCCGTTAGATTGATCGAAAAACGCTTAGGGTCTGAACGGATACTATTCGTCGTAAGGGTAAAAGGGGCAATTGAGACCCCCAACAACACACAAGGAGATTTTGAACATGCGCTATTTATTGATGATCTATACGAATGAGGCCAAAGATGCCAACCGTTCTCCAGAAGAACAAGAAGCCAACATGGGAGCTTATTACGCCTATACCAATGAAATCCAAGAAAAAGGTCTGATGCTGGGCGGCGAAGCGTTACACCTCACCTCGGCCACCACCACTGTCCGCATCCGCTAGTTGATCTGCTGCCAGAAAGATTGAACGCCGTCCTGACCACCCGCTACCTCATTTTTATGGTGTGTGTCAATTCAAAAATTAATTTTCATACCCCTGAGGGTGAGCGACGTGCCAGTTCCAGGCTGTCTGGATGATACTGTGTAATTCAGGATATTGGGGTTGCCAGCCTAGTTCATGGTTAATTGTTTCGCTGCTGGCAATGAGAATATCGGGGTCGCCGGGACGGCGCGGCCCAATTTCGGCCGGAATGGGATGTCCAGTAATTTGACGAGCCGTTTGAATCACTTCTTTGACGCTGTAACCACGGCCGTTACCCAAATTATACTTTCCACTCGCCCCGCCATCTAACAAAGAGCGCATAGCCAAAATATGCGCTTCCGCCAAGTCTATTACATGAACATAGTCGCGCACACAAGAGCCGTCTGGCGTATTGTAATCATCCCCAAAAATCGCAATCCTTTCCCGCTGGCCTAAGGCAACTTCCAGCACCAGCGGTATAAGATGTGTTTCCGGATCATGGTCTTCCCCTCGTTCGGCCGTAGCCCCACAGGCATTAAAGTAACGCAGGCAGGTATAGCGCATATCGTACAGCCGATCCATCCAGTAGAGGTATCGTTCCAAAATAAATTTGGATTCCCCATAAGGGCTGCCGGGCACAATCCGTTCATTTTCATCAATGGGCATTCGTTCGGGATCATCAAACAAGTTGGCAGTCGAGGAGAGAATAAATCCTCGTACCCCATGCTTGACCGCGCTTTCGATCAGATTCAGACCATTGGCAATATTGTCCCGCAGATACAGAAACGGCCGTTCCATAGATTCGCCCACCAGGGTATAAGAAGCAAAGTGCATAATGCCGTCTGGTTTGTGTTGGGCTATGGCGTTTTCCACGGCCGTTTTATCAGCCAGATCGCCTTGAATAAACACTGCGTCTGGGTGAACGGCATCACGATGTCCCTGAAAGAGATTATCAAAAACAACAACCTCAGCCCCAGATTTAATGAGACGCTCTACAGAAATACTGCCGATGTAGCCGGCTCCGCCCGTTACAAGAATTTTCATATGTCAATATCCCCTTTCTAAGTAATAGTTTGTTGGAAATTCATCGCGAACTTTATCTTGTGCGAGTTAAGATGCCACTTAACGGTGCAGGGCGATATTTTTCCTGAACCTGGACACTACACACCAAATTGAACTTACCTTATACTTGTCATCTGAATTTATATTGCTCACCTTCAAGCATATCCGCTCTCAAGTCCCCAGCGCTTTGGGAATGCCAGGGATTTGAAGGACGATAAAGAGGTTGATTACTCGATTGTTGAGGTTTTTTTGTGGCTTTGCAATGTGATAGATGTGGACAAACGGTGCAGGAATCGGATAGGGAATGCTGGCATTGTGGGGTGCGTTTGCAAACGGCCGTCTCCACCGCACCCGTCACGGCCGTTACCGCCACCACCCCAACGGCCGAAGATACGCCTAACCCTGTTTCTATATCTGAATTGACATTTTATACTGCTGCTACGGCCGTCATACTCATCCTCTTTTTACTGCTAATCTGGTTTCTAAACCGCCAGCCTCTCCTACTTGTAAATCCTGAAAACAGACGGCCGCGTGGCTGGACGGCCGTAACTGACAACAATCGCCAATTCACCTTTGATTTACCCCCTATCTGGCAAGCTCTGGATTCTGCAAATGAAGATGAAGCGGCTGACTTTGCCAACCGGCTGGCCCAACCTGGCACGCAAGCTATCTGGCAAAAAATAGAAACCTTTGCGGCCGATGCCGTGCCGCTCATGCTGCTCACCAACACAGGTGATGAAGCCCCATTTATTCTCATCGCCCACAGCCAGACGTTACAGGCCACTTCCCCCAAAACTTTTGCCAGCAATTATACAGACAGGAATACGGCCGTATTCCATTCAGAACTATCTCAGGATTTCCAGGGGCATAATAAAGTGACCCTCATCGAAGACATTCTGATAAAAAACGAAACCATACGCTGCCAAAACCAATTGGTATATTTGTCCCAATCCGTCTATTGGATAGCGCTTTGTACAACACCATCCAATTTCGCTTTGCTGGCAGAAGATTACAACCATATTTTAGACGGCTTTCAGACACTTACGCCAATGTACTAGGTGGGGATACTGGTACACACCCTGGATTTGATGCCCGCCGATTATCGCTATTTCACAGGGGAAGAAAACCCTCTGGACAAATTGGTGGAAGCCACCCAACTATTAGAAGAATTAGAACGCCAGTTTCAAGATGATGAGTAGCTATCCTGTTTATTGAATCAAATCCAGCGGATTGATGTTGGCGCGTAGACGTTTATCGTACACATTGAGGTGGGTGTGATTGCCGCAGGCAACACGACCGTAACACAAATTCCCAAACATATCCATCGTATACCCGTTGTTCCCTTCTGAACCAATTGTCTGCCCTAAGCGTATTTCATCCCCCACATCCACACTAAAATCACCGTGCAGCAGCAGCACAACATACACATCATTTTCTATCTGCAAGGTCGTATTACCATACTCGTCAATATACAAGTCTGTGATCAACCCGTTAATAGGTGATAAAACTGGTTCTCCCCGCCCCGCCGCCAGGTCAATGGCCAGATGCCCATATGACTGCCCATGCAATCCCTGGGTAACAGTGTATTCGGCATAGGGTGAGGCTACGGCCGTCGGATTATTAACCTGAAAGTTAGACGACCGTTGTCCCCCCACCTGCCCTGATTCCACTTGCTCCTGTGTCAAACTTTTCTGAGCAAAATCCGTCTGCGTTAAGGCAAGTCCCCCCAGGATCACAATCAGCAGCACAATCGCCAGCAAGCCAAACCCATTTTGCCACCAGGGAACTGCATATGAATCTTCCGTTTCCAAATCATCTTCAAACTGTTCAACGGCCGTTTCCCAATCGTCAAATGGGTCATCAAATTCAGCCTCATTCAGACTGTTCCACTCATCATAATCATCCTCATCATAAGGATAATTCCAGATTACCGTATCCGCACACATGTTCTAAATTTTACACTAAAACAGAAAAATTTGCACCCCCTCGTATTCTATCACCTAAAATATTATCGAAGACATCTGGAACAAGCAGCTAAACTGTGCCAACTTAAAAAGATGACAGGGAATAATCATTCACTATATGTTTCACTTTCGGGAAAGTATCCGTACCAGCCAAACTCAAAAGCAGGTGTAGACATTAAAATGGGGAGTTGTTGATTGGTATAACGGCCGTTAACCCCTTGCCCTGTCAAACCCTGCCACTGACTATTTGTTTGTTCATCTTGTAAGAGTCCCGGTTGGTTGGGCACGGCCGTGAACGTCAAGACTTCCCCCGCAACCTCTCTGATAAAAGCCTGTCCCGTCTGTGTCTCCGGATCAAACCAGACCAATACGGGTACATTGTCAATCTCATCGTGAACAAGCTGCCGTTGGTTAAGTAATTCAAAAGGATATGCTTTGGTTTGCTGCCCCACCCGCACCCCCAACACCCGTTTTTTAGCAGACACCGAGTCAGTGTCACGCGGAATTTGGCGGTCAATCACCCCTTCATCCGGCATATTGTAATAACTTTGATACGAATCTACAGCATAGCTACCTCGGGGATTTTCCGCATAATTGCCACAACTAAATTGGGCGCAGGTCAACGATTTGCTCAGTACCTGGCTGTCTGGATATTGTGTAAACCAAGCTTCCCATTCCGTCAGCAGGCTGGGGAAAACGGCCAATGGCGTACCCGTGAATTCACCTTGTACCGCCCCACCATATAATTGGCTCCACAAAGAGTCCGTCTGTCGGTCATACATGATCAATGTGTTTTGCAGCAGCTTACCAGATACACCAAACGTCAACGACCGGGACTGATCTTCTAACTGGCGACTAAAAACCAATGCAGAGTAACAGAGAGGACACCAGGTAACAGCTACTGGCGCGCCCCCAATCGTATCATTCACAATTTCGTGAGCGCTCAAAATGGGGATGGGATAGGCGCGAGCTTCCCCATTTATAAATACGCCGATTACTTTCTCATCGGGGCGGAGGTGGGTATTGGCTTGCACGGCCGTTTCAAACTGCGGCTCATCAATCGCCTGAATACTGTCCGGAGGCAGCAGAGTCACAATCTGGTTGATGGGAACAGGCGGCGGCGGTGGCAAGATAATCTGCTCTGTAAGCGGGGCTGGCGTATCTTGCTGGCAAGCTGTCACAAGCAACATCGGCAGAAAGAATAACAACCATTTTTGTCGTTTCATATGGTGATTATGCCGGGGTAAATAACGGCCGTCTGTAGAGTCTGTTACCGGGAATCGCCCTGCTGTTGGCTTAAGCAGTGTCGTAATATTTACCACCTACATTACCCTAAACACGGTGTAAAATCGGCGCATGTCCGTTTAACATGCACAACTGAATGCCCAACGCACAAAACCCCTTACCTCTGATAAGAATTGTTCAATAATCAACCATGTCATTTTACCTGCAAAGAGACTATAACAACGACCTATGAACTCTGATTCCCAATCAGCGCCGCAAATTTCAATACTGATTCCAGTATACAATGCCCAGAATACATTGCCGCGCTGCCTGACGGCCGTGTTCCAATCTGAATATACTAATTTCGAATGCCTGTTAGTAGATGATGGATCTACCGATGGTTCTCCGCAGGCGGCCGTCCAAGAATACGACATTCAACTGATTGAACTGATCGGCAAACCACATGGCCCCGCTTACGCCCGCAACGTTGGCGCCAAAAAAGCACGGGGAGACATCCTCTTTTTTATTGACGCCGACGTGGTCATCTACCCCGATAGCCTGACAAAAGTGGCCCAATCCTTTGCCCAGAACCCACAAATTGACGCCCTCTTTGGTTCTTACGACACCACGCCGGGCGACACCAATTTTTTATCCCAATACCGCAATTTACAACATCATTTTGTGCATCAGATTGGATATGAAGACGCTTCTACTTTTTGGAGCGGCTGCGGGGCCATGAAGCGAGAACTGTTTTTGAAGATGGGTGGATTTGACATTGAACGCTACCCCCGCCCCAGCATTGAAGATATTGAGTTGGGCTACCGCTTAAAGCGCGACGGCCGTCACATCCTGCTCAACAAAAACCTGCAAGTCAAACACCTCAAACGGTGGTCGCTTAAAGGCATGCTCAAAACCGATATTTTTGACCGAGCTATTCCCTGGACGCTACTCATCATGCAAGAGCGCAACCTGCCCAACGATTTGAATTTGCAAACCTCACAGCGGATCAGTGCCTTTCTGGCCTGCCTTTCCCTTTTGCTCATGGGCATTGGTATCCTGCTGGGGCAGGCACTCTTCCCAACGCTGTTACTTTTATTTCTATCCCTGTTAGACAACTGGCAGTGGCAAACTCAACCTATCGCCTTCAAAAAGTCGGCCGCTGGATTAGCGGCTTCCGTTAGTCTGCTCCTCATCAGTGGCGGGCTGGCTTATTTGCAGGGCGTGCTTTGGCTGCTGCCGTTGTTGGGCATTGTGTTGGCGGCGCTGTTATTGGGCCGATTGCTAAAAGACACGGCCGTAACCCCACTATTTCATATTGCCACGGCCGTACCCGCCCTCACCCTCCTCATTGCCTTCACCGCCTATCCTGTGTGGCTCGCCCTGCCGCTGCTGCTATCGTTGGCAGTTCTCATTCTTTTAAACCGGAACCTTTACCAATTTTTCTGGCGCGAACGGGGATGGGCTTTTGCCACGGCCGTCGTCCCCTTGCAAATATTATATTATCTGTACAGTACCCTGGCCTTCATCGTCAGTATATTCATTCATTACCGGCAAGCGAAGGGCAAGGCTTATTTATCCGTAGGAACTGTAGATGAATAGGAGATTGGGAGATTACCCAATTTCCTAATCTTTTAATTTCAATCAACCATAAACATCATGCGACTAAATCTAAACTGGCAACGACCCAATACCGGCATCATTATAGGCAGCATTCTCTTGATCCTGTTTGCTATGCTGGTTCCCTCCGCCACCCTTGTCAACTGGCTACGTTCCAGTACCGTTGGCTTATGGAATGAATTGACGCTGGGCATGACCTTCTTCCGCCTGGGCTTAATCATCTTAGGCATTCTCGTTTTACTGTTGGCCGGGTTAGCCATCTGGGAAAAACCGGTCGCAGCCAAACAAGACACGGCCGCAGCCTCCTCCACCATCAGCATCTACTCCATTCTGGCGCTTGGGCTGGCCGTCGTCTCCCTTCTCATCCGCCTCTACCAATTGGGCAACGGTCTTTGGTACGATGAAATCTTGACCTACATGATGTACATGGATTTACCCTTTGGCGACCTCATCTCCACCTACAATTCAGAAAACCAGCACTTTTTGTTTAGCATATTGGCCCGTGCCAGCTTTTATATATTTGGCCCCAGCGCCTGGGCTTTACGTCTGCCGGCCGCTCTCTTTGGCGTGGGCAGCATATTGGCTTTGCATCTTTTCGGCCGTTATGTGGCTGATGAGCGGGAAGGCTTCCTGGCGGCCGCGCTGCTGGCCTTCTCCTACCACCATGTCTGGTTCAGCCAAAATGCCCGTGGTTACTCTGGCCTTCTGTTCTGGACAATTCTTTCAAGCTGGCTGCTGCTCAAAGCTTTAGATAAATCTTGCACCAAATTGTGGCTGCTGTATGCCCTGACGGCCGCCTTAGGCATGTACACCCACATGACAATGATGTTTGTCATCTTCAGCCACGGTGTCATTTACCTCGTTACCCTTTTCCGCCGCCGCAAACAAACATGGGAACAATGGTGGTACGGGGGCATCGGCCTCGGTCTGGCCGGGTTCTTTGTGTATCTGTTCTACTCGCCCGTCCTGCCCCAACTGCTGCCCACCATGTCAGCGACGGAAAGCGTGGTGGCTGAATGGCGTAACCCACTGTGGACATTGGTTGAATTAGTGAAAGGGATCATGCTAAATTTTTCGGGGGGCACGGCCGTTATCGGCGGCTTAGTTGGTCTGGTGGCCCTCATCTTATTCGGCACCGGCGTTGTCAGTTATGCCCGTTCCAATTTGAATGTCCTCCTGCTGCTGTTCGTCCCTTCTGTTGTGGGCGCCAGCCTAACGGTGAGTTTGGGACATCATTTATGGCCGCGCTTCTTTTTCTTCACCTTCGGTTTTGGAGCATTAGTCGTTGTGCGTGGTGTCCTACACTTAGGTGATTGGCTGGGCCGGCTGGCGAAACTACCACCCCAAAAAGCCAGTTGGGTTGGTGTGGGTTTGTGTGTAGGTATGATTTTGGTCTCGGCCGTATCCGTCATCTTTGCTTTTGGCCCTAAACAAGATTATGATGCCGCCTTAGCTTACCTGGAAACCAATGCTCAACCTGGCGACGCCATCGTGACCGTCGCCCTGACAGCTAACGTCTATCAAAATTTTTATGGGCGTGATTGGCCAGAAGCAAAAACGGCCGCAGAATTAGAACAAATCCGCACCCAGGCCCATGACACCTGGATTGTGTACACCTTCAAACCAGTGGCAAATGCCCTCAATCCTGGTGTGTTGGAAAGCGCTAACGAGACGTTTCAAGCAATGGAACGATTCCCCGGCTCCGTTGGCGCCGGTACGATATTTATTGATAAAGCAGATGGCGAGTAAGTTAGTGATTATTAAGACCCTAAAGGTTTGCTAAACCCTTAGGGTCTCCCCTAGAAACGTGAGTTATTTGATGAGTAAAGAATATCCGCCAATTTCGATCATTATCCCCGCTTACAATGAAGAAGGCGCGGTTGCCAAACAGATTAAAACCGTGCGCCAGACATTACGCGATCAAGGTATCGAGCATGAAATCATCATCGTGGACGATGGCTCGGAAGACAAAACGGCCGAGGAAGCATTAGCCGCCGGCGCCAGACTGCTGCAACAGCCGGAAAATCGAGGGTATGGCGCCTCGCTTAAAGCAGGTATTGTCGCTGCTCGTCATGACATCATCGTCATCACCGACGCCGACGGCACATACCCCGCCGAACCCATTCCCGAAATGCTGGCTAAGATGGAAACGGCCGATATGGTCGTCGGCTCCAGAACAGGCGACGAAGTACATGTGCCTAAAATACGCCAATTGCCCAAATGGTTCTTGCGCTTACTAGCTACCCACATTGCCGGTCATAAAATCCCTGATCTCAACTCCGGTTTACGCCTCTTCCGGCGCGAATGTGCTATGCAATATTTCTCTATTTTGTCAGATCGCTTTTCATTTACAACAACGATAACACTCTCTTTTATGGCTAATAATTATCGCGTTGTCTATCATCCCATCAACTATTACCAGCGGGTGGGCAAATCAAAAATCGTTCCCTGGCACTTTATGGATTTCATGATTTTAATTTTACGGATGTCTATGATTTTTAACCCGCTGCGGGTATTTGTACCTCTGGCTGTTACCTTTGCCACCATAGGCGCGATGAAAACGATTTTTGATATATATGCCTTGTTTGTACGTCATCCAGAAGCCAATTTACTATCCATTTTTGTAGAGCCAGTCATTTCTACATCGGCTATTTTGTTGTTATTTGTAGCTGTGCAGTTGATGATGATTGGTATGATGGCAGACGGCGTGGTACGACGGATCGCCCAATCAAACTCCTTGATGATTCCCTCACATGGCAACATCCTGCGAGATTATCACCTTTCCAATAATAATCACAAACAAACCCCTCAACCGGAAGAAACAACGGAAACTTAACGACACAGGTCATTCCTGCGCAGGCAGGAATCCATACACCTGGATACCCGCCTTCGCGGGTATGACAATCAGGAAACAACGGAGTAAATGAAAAACGCTATGACAATTATTAGAATTATGCTTTTTACGGGAATGCTCTTTCACAAAGCAGTTTGGGAACTCTTAAAGAGAAAAGATAGCGCCCCGGTGGAAGCCCGCGAACGGCCGTCTTTCGGCCTCAAATCCCTGGTCAAATTATTCAAAAGTCTGGTGCTGGTTTTCCTGATTGTACAAACGCTTTTTTTACGGGTAATGCCCATTTCTAAACGGCCATATCCCCTCCGTATTTTAGGTCTTATTGTTTATTTTGTGGGGTTGGCAACGGCCGTAGTCGGCCGCCTACAACTGGGCGACAACTGGGTCAATCTGGAAGATTACCAGGTGGTGCAAGAGCAATCCCTCGTCAGCCAGGGCATCTACAAATTTATCCGTCATCCCATTTATGCCGGCGATATTTTATTGATATTGGGTTTGGAACTGACGCTCAACTCCTGGCTATTCTTGGGCAGTGTGCCCTTGACCTTATTCGTCATCAACCAGGCCCGTTCCGAAGAAGCAGTATTATCACAAGCCTTTCCAGACTATACTGAATATAAGCAACGCACCAAAATGTTATTTCCTTGCATCCTATAGGGTTTACGATTGGCTTGAACAAAGGGATAAGATTATGAATACAACAAAAGTTTCTCGGTGGGTAAGAATCTGGTTGGCTGGTTTGGCAGCTATTCTGCTTTTGTGGAGCGGTACGGCCGTGATGCAAGCCAGTGAACCCAAAGTAGAACAAATATTAAATACCCCAATTACACCCGCTGCCAATTCCAATCTGGCCTCTCCCACATCCCTATTTTACGCGCCTCCCATTACCCCATCCATCCGCCCATTAGGCATTGCCACCGATACTGGCAGAGTTGTGCCCGACTGCCTTGTCGGTTGGGGTTGCTATCGGGTGGAAATTCAATGTCCCCAATTAAGCGAATTGCGTGAAGTTTTTGTACACGAAGGACCATCTCTTAGCTCCGAAACATTAGGCACTGTCTTGTTTTTCAGTGGGTGGGATGGCACATTTAAATGGGGCGACCAATATCAACCTACCCGCAATCAGATCATCACAGACACACGTAATGCAGGCTACCGGGCTATTTTGCTTGATTGGCGGTCCAATTGGTGGCAGGGAACATCCAATCAATTGGAAGGCTTTGGCAGATTGGGTTGTCGCCCAGCGACGGCCGTGCAATGGATTTACGACAACTTACACGACGCCCCCTCCGCAGGCACAGCCTTTTGCGCTACCGGACATTCCAACGGCGCATCCCAACTCGCCTACGCCGTCTCCCAATATGATCTGGCCAATCTATTTACAATGAGCATCTTTGAAAGCGGCCCCAACTGGTCTCGGGTAGATCAAGCCTGTCTGGACAATTCCAATCCTTACTACGAATCCGGGGCGGGGCGAAAAATTATAGACAGGAGTTTTGGTGAATTATCGGGCAGTGGTGCTTGTTTCAATAATTATATCACCCAGACAACGCGGTTTGAAGAAACCAGCATCACATATAACAACTGGCCTTTTAACTATCCCGACATGATGACTGCATATCTATTCGGCGGCACCGATACAAGCAAAGCGGCCGTCAATGGACAAGCCTATCACGACCGGGTGGTGCAAGCCAGTTCCCCCTGGGTCATCTCCTCCACTCTTGCCGGAGTCGGGCACGATGTCACTTCAGATGCCAATGGCGCTGATCTTTTCCGCAGTTGGTTGTTTGCTGAATGTCGGCCGTCTATTCAACATGTTGCTAATACGGTCGGTCAGTGCGACGGCAATACACCTTGTGAAATTGGGACGAGTGGCTTTTATTCGGCCGTAAAACAGCTACCCGTATCCAGTGGCACCATCATCATTCATGGTAACTATCAGATTAGCGGCACAACCAACATTACACGCGGCCGCGACATTACTATTCAGGGTGTCGGCGGAGCGACAATACAAGGGCAAAGCACGGCCGTTTGCAATGGCCCCCTCATCAACATCGGCAACGGCACGGCCGATGTCCAAATTGAAGACCTGACCTTTGACGGCGATGCCAACTGCACCAGCGGCCAATGGGATGGCATTCGCGTCAATTCTGGCAGCGGCAGCCTCACCTTTAAGAACCTGACCATTCAAGATATGAATGTCGGTATTTCCAGTTCCGTCACCTTTTCCAATACCGGCAACAGCTACCTGAACAACGTCATCGGCGTTAACATTACCGGCGGGGACACAACGCTCATTCAAGATATCTTCACCAACAACGGTATTGGCGTGCGTGAAACCAGCAGCGGCGCGGTCAACATTGGTACTGGCCCGACGGATGGCAGTACGTTTACCGGCAACACAATCGGCATTGAAAGCGACGGCGGAGCAACCATCAAAGGTAATACGATTAGTGGCGGCACAACCGGCATCAGCCTGTCTGGGAATGCCACGGCTATATACGGCAATTCCGTCACCGGTGCATCCAATTTGCAAATTGATTGTAATGGGGCGTTGGCAGGAGCGGCTTTTAATTACCTGGGTGGAAACTCCTGGCCTATTCCAATTACAACAACGAACTGCTCAGACAGTGACAACCAATTAGGGGCCGTCTTCACCTCCTGGACAGAGGGAACTGCTTTGAACGAAGCTACCAGTTCGGCCGGCCCCATTTTTGACCTGGGCAATAATGTACCTTTTGGTTTTGCCGCCCCCACTAACAACTCAAACTTCTATGCCGTCATGAACGGCGCGGTGACAATCACCGGAGGCAACACTCAGTTTAAGATGTTTATGGATGCTACCGGGTGTAACCCAATGACGGCCGCCTGTTGGGAAAGCGCCGCCAACGGCCGTACACAAACCGGCCCTGGCTACTTCTTCAATGGCTCGCAAGACCCCACAACCATCTCGCTATCTGAATTGACAACGGCCGTGCCCTCTCAGGTTAACTTGCTTCTGGCAGCCACTTTATTCATGCTGTTCACCTTCAGTTTAATAGCCTTGCACCGCCATAAGAAACAAACAGCCCGGATCGCTGTCCGTTCAAAACAATAGGAAGAGAGGTTCCACCTTTTCAAAAAGGTGGAACCTCTACACATAATTGATATGAACCAACCACACATTGTTATTTTGGGGGCCGGCCCGGCCGGTTTGGGCGCGGCCTATAAATTAGCTTTAAGCGGCAAATTCCGTATCACCGTCTTGGAACAAAACCAGGCTGTCGGTGGCAATGCGGGCAGTTTTAACTTAGCCGGCGTCCATGTAGATTATGGCAGCCATCGCCTGCACCCCGCCTGCGAACCCGAAGTAATGGCCGACATCCAACAGTTGTTGGGAAATGATTTGACCGACCAGCCCCGTCACGGCCGTATCCGTTTACGCGGCCGTTGGATTCATTTCCCCCTCAAACCCATTGATCTGGCTTTGCGCCTGCCGCCCAGTTTTGCCCTGGGTGTGGGACTGGACTCGGTCCGTAAAATCGTCTCCAAACCATCAGCTAATGGAGACGAGAATTTTGCTACTGTATTAGAAACTGGTTTGGGGCGCACCATCTGCCGTGACTTTTACTTCCCTTATGCCCGCAAATTATGGGGCCAGGAACCAGAAGCCTTATCGGCCATTCAGGCTCGTCGTCGTGTTTCATCCGGGTCGGTGGGGAAGATGGTTAAGAAAGTGATGACGGCCGTACCCGGCTTAAAACCCCCTGGCAGCGGCCGTTTCTTTTACCCCAAAAAAGGCTTCGGCCAGATTAGTGAAGCGTATGCCCAGGCGGCTATGGAAAATGGGGCCGACCTGCAACTGGGAACAACAGTGACGGCCGTGATCATAAACCCTGACGCCCCTCATACCATACAGATTAAAAAAGACGGGCAAACCAACACTCTATCAGCCGATCATATCTGGTCTACCATTCCCCTGACCATTCTGGCGCGAGGGTTGCAGCCCAACCCGCCCCAAGAATATTTGGATGCTGCCAGCAGCATTGATTACCGGGCCATGATTCTAATTTACCTGGTACTAGAGACGCCCCAATTTACAGAATATGATGCCCACTATTTCCCAGAAACAGAAATCCTAATCTCTCGTCTATCAGAGCAGAAAAATTACAGTAAAGTGCAGCTTCCGGCCGGCCATACGACATTATGTGCCGAACTACCCTGCTCCCTAGAAGATGCCGTGTGGACGATGAGCGACGAAGAATTGGGCGACTTGATGAAACAATCGTTGGCTACGGCCGGTATTCCAGTGCAGGCTGCTGTAAAACAGATAGTAACGCGCCGTCTACCGCAAGCGTACCCCATCTATTTGGAAGGATATGAAACCCATTTCGAGAAATTAGACCATTGGCTGAATCAGTTTGACCGGTTGTTGCTGTTCGGCCGTCAGGGATTATTTGCCCATGACAACACCCACCATGCGTTGTACATGGCCTATGCGGCCGCCGATTGTTTGCACAGCGACGGCCGTTTTGACAGAGAAAAGTGGCATAATTACCGAGAAATATTCAAAACCCATGTAGTGGAGGATTAAATAATGCGATTTGGATTAATTGGCTGCGGCGGCATCGGACAACTCCGGGCGGCTGCTTTGGCCCAAATGGAAAATCATCAACTAACGGTCGTGAATGACCTGGATAAGAATCTGGCACAATCGTTAGCGTCTCAATTTGGCGGCACGGCCGTAGACACCTGGCAAGAATTGGTGAACCGGAATGATGTGGATGCAGTCATCGTCTCCACCCCCCCCTCGTTGCACGCCAAAATGAGCATTGCCGCCCTGGATGCGGGCAAACATGTCTTGTGTGAAAAACCGCTGGCGCGTACCGTTAAAGAGTGTGAAGAAATGATCAAGGCCAGTGAGCGTAATGGCCGTACTTTGGCTACCGGTTTCAATTACCGTTTCTACCCCTCCATGCTAAAAGCGCGCGAACTGTTCGACTCCGGCATCATCGGCAAGCTGGACCACATTCGCAGCTACACTGGTTACTCCGCCAACGATCATGACCATGAATGGTTACATGACGAAAAAGTGATGGGCGGCGGTGCGTTGCGAGACAATGGTATCCATCTGGTAGACTTGACCTGCTATTTCTTGGGAGATGTAGCCGAGATTAAAGGGTTTGGGACCAACGCCGTTTGGAACTTTCCTGGCTGCGAAGATAACGGTTTTGCCCTGCTGCAGAACGAAGCTGGCAATATTGCCAGCTTACAAGCCAGTTGGACAGAGTGGCAAGGGTACCGCTTAAAAGTAGAAATCTACGGCCAAAAAGGGTGCATTATCGCTTCCTGCTTCCCCATGATAACCCAGGTCATTTGGGCCGATAAACGAGGCGGCGCCACTCAGAAAAAGACAGACTACTTCCCCAAAGATCAGATCATGGAAAAGATCAAATCTTACCGTTGGGCGGTGACAGAAAGTTTTGTGCGCGAATTTGACGCCTTTGATACAGCGATGCAGGGTCAGCCCAGCCAGGTAGCCACAGGAATGGATGGTTTGTTGAGTATTCGGGTTGCTTACGAAGCGGTCCTTAACCGGTAGCGTTACAACAATATGTCTTCAATCTTACGAGTGAAAGATTTTGCCCTGTCTGGGTTGGCGTTAGGAAATACGCTCTCAGAAAAGTGGGCTATATTTTGGCGACAAACCAAAAATATCCGCGTAAGGCTGCATCTGGGCCAATACCATCCCCAAGAAGTTTATCGGCTAAACACCGCATTTGGCCCGCTCTATTTTCGGGATAATTTTGGGGATATTACTAATCTGGCTAACCTGTTGTATCGGGAAGTGTACCCCATCAAGCAGTTGTCGCCGCCGGGCGTTATTCTGGATGTGGGGGCTAATATTGGGCTGGCGGCCGTCTGGTTTTCCCATTTCAACCCTGAGCGGGAGATTTACTGTTTGGAGCCAATTCCCGACAATGTGGCTATGATCCGGCGTAACTGCCCGCAAGCCCATGTTAAAGCGGTGGCTGTG
Organism: Chloroflexota bacterium; assembly: GCA_024223125.1. The sequence continues at coordinate 8,843 of JAAEOP010000295.1, read as the reverse complement.
GGCGCTGGCGAAGGTGAAATTGAGTTGGCAGTGGATGCGGACAATGTGATGGCCGCTCACAATATGTCTTATACGTGGGAAACGGCCGTAACCACCTTCAAAACAATCTCTTTGGACAACTTTGTGGCTGCCCAGAGAATTACCCAAATCGCCCTATTAAAAATGGATACTGAGGGCTCAGAACTAGATATTTTTTCCGGCGCACAGCAAACATTGCTGATCACACAGCAGGTGGCAATGGAAACACACGGCGAAGAACGACACAACAGCTCACGGCTCTGTTTGCAGGCGGCCGATTTTATTATTGATGATGAGGAGTTTGACGGCCAAACTGGTATGATCTTTGCCTCACGTCCTGAATAAACCTTACCATGCTCAAAAAAATTCGTACCTGGTACAAACTGCATAAATGGATTTCTATTGCTACCGGTGTGTTGATCATCTTGTGGTTGATCAGCGGCATTATCATGGTTAGTCCTACGTTTGCGCCGGGGTTAATCCAGGGTTTGCTGGTAGCTAACCCTTCCCCGCCTGATTACGCTCAAACCAGTATGTCCCCGGCTGAAGCGGTGGCTCGGTTAGAAGAAGCGTTGGAACGGCCGTTAACAGTCAGTAACGTGCTGCTGCGGTCCACCGGAGAAACGCTCAGCTACCAAATTTTGCTGACAAACGGGGATTCTCACTTGATTGATACCGTAACGGGAACAGAACTGGTTATAAACGAGAAAGTTGCCCGCCAAATTGCTCAGGATGCGTATAAAACAGATGCGCCAATTGTCAGCGCTGCCTATCTGGAGCATTACAATGTAGGCTACCTTTTTGGACCGCTGCCAGTGTATCGTTTTGTGTTTGATGACGGCCGTGCCACCTACATCCATGTCTCCATTCCTGACGGCCAAACCCTGACCAATGATCGGCAGGCTCGTTTATTGGCTCTATTTGAAAGCTTTCACAACTTTGCCATTTTGCGACTTTTCCGCATCACGCAAGAAAAGTTAATTACCCTGCTTTTGTGGACCTCTCTTTTAGTAACATTAGCAGCGGCTCTGATCGGTTATTATTTAGCGCTGCCACACCGGCGGCGGACACGCAGTCAGACGGAGTTAAACGAATCATGATGAAGATACGCACCTGGTATAAGCTGCATAAATGGACAGCCATTATCACTGGGCTGGCTCTGGTCATGTGGCTGTTGACCGGCATTACGATGAGTTGGGAACATGTTTTTAGCCCGACCGAACATGAAGCCACGGCCGTCAACTATTCTGAGGCTGTTCTTTCTCCGGCCGATGCAGTGACGGCCGTCATCACGCTTGAAGAGTCTGATCCCACTATAAAACAAATCCAACTCAAACAACTGTTAGACGACGTTGTATATGAAGTAGAACTCGCCAACGGTAAAACATATCTCATCGGAGCTAAGAGTGGACAACCTGTTAAAATCACGGCCGATCTGGCCATGCAAATTGCCCAAGATGAAGTTGCTCAAGAAATGGCCATGTCCCAAATCACATTGCTAACCCAACACAGCGCCAGCTATCCATACGGCTACATTCCCGTTTTTGAAGTTGCCTTCGCCAATAAAGATCGCGTCTACGTTTCTGTTACATCAGGAGACACACAAATTACCAGCCAATGGGATCGGCTGCGGGTGTTGATCAACTCCTTGCACACATTCGACACATTGAGAATTGCTATCAACCGAGGCAAGGTTATTACTTTACTGTTAATCATGGTGACGCTGTCCACCATTGTTATGGCTTTAATGGGCTACTACCTGGCTTTGCCCGGCCGTTGGCAGATATTAAATCGTAAAAGGAAATGAGGGGTTGGAGATTAAATCTCTTAATCTCTCAATCTCAACTTTAAGGACTCACTTGTGGATTCAAAATCACCAATCAACACGCTAACCGTCGTCATTATTTTGCTGCAAGGGCGGGAAAAGCTAACCCGCTGCTTGAACACTTTAGCCAACCAGGAAGCGGCGCCCATCATTGATATTATCGTGCCCTTTGATGATTCCTATCCCGATGTGGTCTCGTTAGAATCTGACTTTCCGGCAGTACAATTTATCTCTGTGCCAGGCCAACACACCTATGCTGAACTGCGGACGGTGGGAGTTAAACAGGCTAACGGCCGCATCGTAGCCATTACAGAAGACCATTGCATTCCCGCGCCCCAATGGGCGGCCGAAATAATGAAAGCGCATGAAAGAGAAGTGACGGCCGTTGGCGGCCCGGTAGACAAAGCCACCCCCGATTCAGCCCTGAACTGGTCACTCTATTTTGCCGATTATGTGCGCTACGCCAACCCTATGCCCGCCGGGGAAACCCATCATCTAACAGATTGCAATGTCACTTACAAGCTAGACAAATTGCAAACCATCGCCTCCGTCTGGCAAGATGAATTTCATGAGCCGGAAGTACATGGAGCGATAGAAGCGCAGGCAGGCAAGTTGTGGTTCTCTCCAGGTGTGTTGGTAGAACAGCAGCGCAGCATTACATTGGGTGATGCTGTTCGGGATCGGTACACATTTGGGCGACTATTTGGCGGCCGTCGGGCAATGACGGCTTCGCTAGGTCAACGATTGGCTTATCTACTTATCTCACTTTTACTGCCCCTACTGCTCATTTTGCGGATTGCCCAAAATGTGTTTGGCAAAGGGCGGTACAAAAGTGAATTTTTCCGTTCCCTACTGCATATTATCTTGCTTAGTTTTATGTGGGCATTGGGTGAATTTATAGGATACTTGACGGGGAATGCGGGTGAAGCGTTGACACCGGATGAACAGGCCACGGCCGTTGACTAGATATGAACTTCAAAGGTGTCGAAATCTGCTGCCCGCGTTGTCAAGGCGATCTGCATTGGGAATCTGATGCCAGAGATAGCTTATCTTGCGCCAACTGCCAGCACACATATCCCGTTATCCTGGACATCCCCGATTTGCGCGTGTTTCCCGACCCGTATATTGATTTTGAGCCAGATCGAGACAAAGGTCGCCATTTAGCCGAGCATTTTGCGGCAGTGGATTTTGGCGGCCTGATTGATTATTATTACAGTGTGACAGATGTAGTTCCGCCCCAACATGCCCAACTATATAAGCGGGGTTTGTTGGCCGCAGAAAGCCGCTCGGCACAAACCTTAACCGCCTGGGAAAGTCATGCGGAGTCAGAGCACGACACCTCAGATTTATCTTTGTTGGAGATTGGCTGCGGCACGGCGCCATTGTTGGTTACGGCCGTTTCCCAATACCGGCAAGTCGTAGGCATAGACATTGCCTTCCGCTGGCTGGTTGCGGCCAAAAAGCGGCTAGAAGATGCGGGAATAGATGCGCCGCTGATTTGTACCTGTGCCGAAGCGTTACCTTTTCCCGACGGTGCTTTTGATCGGGTTGCGGCCGAATCCGTCATTGAAACAGTCAAAGATCAGACCCAAACCTTTGCCGAATGCTATCGCGTTATGCGGCCAGGCGGGCGACTGTTTGTAGCCACGCCTAATAAATTCAGCCTGGGACCAGACCCGCATACAGGCTTGTTAGCTGGCGGATATTTACCCAAAAGTTGGACGGCCGCTTATGTACGCAAACAAGGAGGCATCCCACCCAAAAGGAAATTATTATCGGCCCGGTCATGTCGCCGCCTGATGCAGCAAGCTGGTTTTGAGCCGCCGGATCTATTTTTGCCCAACGTGACGGCCGTGCAGCGAGAGATGTTGGGGCGCGGTCTGCAATTGGGGGTAGACGTTTACCAGACCGCCAAACGGCTACCCTTCAGCCGCCAGGTATTACATTTAATTGGGCCGCTTCTGCTGGCAGTCGCCCAACGGCCGTCTGTCGCCCTGTCAACAAAACAAGAGAGAGGACAGCCGTGATCCCTTTCAAAAACCTCCTGCGCCTATTCACCGGCGACATTGTGGCCAAGATATTGTTTTTTGCCGCCTTCGTCTATCTGGCCCGCATCCTGGGGGTTGAATATTACGGTACGTTAGAATTTTCTCTGGCCGTGCTGACCTACTTTTTAGTATTGGGGGATGGCGGTTTGGAACTATGGGCTACGCGGGAAACAGCACGCGGCCGTGACCCCCATGAAATGCTATACCGAGTAATGCCCTTACGCCTCTTATTGGCCTCGGCCGCCTTTATTTTGCTCCTCCTGCTGCTGCCATTTTTTCCAGATTATCCCCAGCTTAAACCGATGTTGGTCTTATTTGGACTGCTCTTATTTGCCCAGGCAGCCAGCTTAAAATGGGTGTTCATAGGCCAGGAAAATATGGGACGGGTCGCCTCTGGTCTGGTAATAGCCCAGGTTGTCTTTGCCCTGGCTATTTTTTTCCTGGTACGCTCGCCTGAAGATTTGTTGTGGGTTCCTATTTTGCGTCTATTGGGGGATACCGCCATGGTCGTTTACTTTGGTTGGCTGTTTGTGCGCAATTACGGCCGTTTCCAATCCCATTTTAGCCTGCGCCGTGCCAAACAGATATTGCGACAATCTTTAATTATGGGCGCTTCACATGGGCTGGCTTTTATGAGTTATAACTTTGACTCATTACTGCTCGGTTTTATGGTCAGTTCCGAAGCGGTAGGTTGGTATGGCGCCGCTTACAAACCAATTACAGCCATCTTAGCTGTGCCGGTGACTTATTTTATAGGGCTGTTTCCCACCCTGTCGCGTACTTTTCAGAAAGATAAAGAGGCGTTTGGCAGTATCATCGGCCAATCTATGCGGCTGACGGCCGTGCTTGCTTTACCCATTGGCGTCGGCGGCACATTTTTAGCCAGCGGCATTATCCTCTTCCTGTTTGGCCCAGAATATGAAAACTCAATTATTCCCTTGCAGATTCTTTCCTGGTCGGCCGTATTGGTTATTTTGCGGGGCACTTTCCGCCAATCATTAAATGCCGCCAACCGGCAAGATTTAGATTTACGTTGTGCGGGCACGGCAATGGCCGTGAATGTCTCGCTCAACTTGCTGCTGATTCCTCGTTATGGCATTATCGGCGCCGCCAGTACAACATTGTTGGCAGAAATGATCTGGATAACGTTGGCCTCCTATTATTTTTACCGGCATGTAGCCCCGGTAACATTGCTACCCTCACTAAAAATCCCGTTGGTGGCGGCAGTGGTGATGGCTCTATTTTTATGGCTGCTACCACCGTTTTATTGGATGATTCAGGGCGCGACGGCCGTGCTCGTCTACTTCAGCGTGTTGCTCCTTTTAAGCGAACCCGAAGTGAAACTGTGGGTCGCCCGACTTCGGCAACTATTAGCCCATGAAAAACAACCGTCTGCTTAACATTCCTTACCGGGGCATCGCTATCCGGCTGTTTTTGACCTGCTGGATTATTTATGGCCTCCATTTTGCCACCAATATTGTGCGCGAGGTTTACCCTGCCATGAGCCTGGGCGACCATCTCACTTTTGACGTGACCGAGTACCAGGGATTGCACCCAGACATTTTTGAATATCCGGGGCGGGGCTGGTATATCAACAACAATCTGGGAGCTTCTATTTTGGGTGCGGTTCCGTATTCGTTGGCCCGGCCGTTGATTGACACGATTACCACCCGCGTACAGACCAGCCGGGCCGCATCCGGGGCCGAAGCGCCAGAATATGAGTCGGTGTATCCTCTAGCGCGGGAGTTTTATCGTCGGGCATTTACCAAGGGATTGGACATTAAATTTGGCATGGCGGCCGGTGTGATGCAGGCTGGGTTGATGGCCCCGCTTTCAGCTTTGAGTGCAGTACTAATGTTTTATGTGTTGGTTTATTTGAAGGTGGGAGTACGGTTGTCGCTGGCCCTGGCCCTCCTTTATGCCTTTGCCACACCAATCTTTTACCGCACAGCCCAGTTGAATCATAATTTGCTGCAAAGCCATTTTATTTTCTTTGCTTTTGTGCTGTTATGGCGGCCGTGGGATACTGCCGACAATCCCCACAGGCCACGCTATTTTCTGGCCGGGTTGTTGTGCGGCTGGACAATAGTTCTGGACTACAGCGGCATGATTCTGATTGCCGCCGTCAGTTTGTATACCCTACTGCGCTGGTGGGGAATGCCGGAGGGGAAACGGCCGTTTAGTGACCTGATCTGGTATGGCTTAGGTGTAACAGCCAGTGTAAGCGTCCTTTTGGCAGTCCAATGGATTGCTTTTGGACACCCCATTTACCCAGCACAGCAATATATGCCCGACACCCGCTTTAGCGGCGCCGGCTACCAGGGGATGTCTTTGCCGCAACTAGATTTAATCTTTATTCTGCTGTTTGGCAGCCAGTATGGGCTGTTTACCTCGGCGCCGTTTTTGCTATTGGCGTTGTACCCGCCAGCCTGGTTCAACCAACAATTCCGGCTGATTGGCAATAAAGAAACCTGGTTTATCCTCTTTTTGTCGCTATCGTTTTTGTTGTTTACGGCCGCCAACCAGTTTAGCCGAATGCAGTTTAATACCGGGATACGTCACATTGTACCGGTGACGCCTTTTTTGTTTTTGATTGCCGCCGGACTGTTTTTGCGGCTGCCAAAAATGTTGGCCTGGCTGTTTGCCATCCTGACCGTCTATTGGTCATGGGCGCTGGCGATGTACCGGGATGTGGAGTTGGGGCGCGGTATTTTGGAAGCGCCGATCAACATTACGCTGGATGGCCCGCGTCTGCCATGGCTGCAAACGCTAGATTTGATGGGGATTTTGCCTGACTTCAATGTGGCGATTCCCATTTTGCTGCTGGCGGGGCTGGGCATTGCCGCGCTTTGGTTACTGAATATTCCGGCATTGAAGGTACAGCGGCCGTCGTTCCGATTGTAGTAACCGTTGTAAGCGTTCAGGGGGCTACCGAGACCCTAAGGGTTTTACTCCTGAGAACACCATTGTATTGGGCACAAAAACCCTTAGGGTCTGAACGGATACTAACCGTTTTAGGCACTTACGTGCCAACAACGATAAAAATTTTGTCGGTACTCAGGGCTACTTCACAATCCACAATTCATTACTCTTTTCCAGGGAAGTTATAAAATGCAGCGCAAAGTGATAGTCAGTACGGCCGTGGGAACACTTATCCTCGTCATTATTTGGTTGGGGGGCTGCAACCAATCAACAAATGCAGTGCGTATTGATGTGGATACGGCCGTAACTTACCAAACCATAACCGGCTGGGAAGCAGTCGCCCAGGCAGGCCAACTAGAATGTCCCGGATTTGCTAACTATCAAAATGAATTGTTTGATTTGGCCGTACAGGATTTAGGTATTAACCGGCTGCGGCTGGAATTGGGCAGCGGCGCCGAAAACCCAGCAGACAGCTTTGCTCAAATGCAAGCTGGCGAACTGGGCATGGGACAATGGCTGGGGCGGCGGTATGAAAGTCGCAACGATAACGATGACCCCAATCTTATCAACCCCACAGGTTTTCACTTTTCTGAATTAGACTTCACCATGGAACAGGTTGTACTGCCTATGCGGGAGCGGTTGGCAGCCCAGGGAGAAACGTTATATATCAACCTGACGCTGGTAGATTTTAAGCGGGACGGGGATCAATCGGATGTGCATTATCAGGATGCGCCGGAAGAGTACGCGGAGCTGATATTGGCCGCGTTTTTGCATCTACAAGAACAATATGGGTTTGTACCGGATGGGGTAGAAATGATTTTGGAACCAGATGTGGCTGGCTGGCAAAACGGCCGTCAAGTTGGCAACGCATTAGTGGCGGCAGGAAACAAGTTACAGGATCACGGCTTTCAATCCGATTTTATCGCTCCCTCCAACACAGATATGGGGCGGGCCATCGCCTGGTTTGATGAAATGATGACTGTGCCCGGCGCAGAAATATATCTAACTGAACTGGCTTATCATCGTTACCGGGGCGTCTCGCATAAACGGTTGCAAGCGATTGCTGACCGGGCAGAACAATACAACATCCAGACAGCGATGTTGGAACATATTGGCAGTGGGGTGGATGATTTGCATGAAGATTTGACGGTGGGGCAAAATTCGGCCTGGGAGCAGTTTGCACTGGCGTTTTGTTTGGCCGAGGATGATGGGTCGGCATATTTTTTGGTGGGAGACGGCCGTGTGCAACTATCTAAACACAGCCAATTTTTACGGCAATATTTTCGCTTTGTGCGCCGGGGAGCGGTGCGTGTTGCTGCCAGCAGCAGTCGTAATGAATTTGATCCGGTAGCCTTTGTGGATAGAAACGGCCGTGTCACCCTCATTATCAAAGCAGACCGCAGCAGCGAGTTTCAAGTTGAAGGGCTGCCAGAGGGTGAGTATGGGGTGATGTGGACGACGGATAAGATTTACGGCCGTGAACTGCCAATAATTACGCTGCTTCCCCACCAAACCTTAACCATCCAACTTCCAGAGAAAGGCGTACTCACCGTTTATCCACATGATGACATCAACAAGTAAGGCTTTTTAAAAAAATTAAATGATCCTACCCGTTTTGAAAAAGCCTCCAGCCAATTCCCGAAATGGCATCAATTCGGGATCATTATTTTCTGGAATTGGCCTAAACCCATAGTTACTGCCGAATACAATTCTCAGGCGATTGACAACGCAACCACACTTGTAAGAGAACAAAGCCATGATTACACTGTTACAAACCATCCAACCAATATCCCGCACTGAGAAATTTTATAGAAATTCAATCCCACCCTTCCATATTGTCAGAACGACGACAGCAAATCATTTTTGTGGCCGTGCTGGGTGTAACGTTTCTGGTTCTAACGGATTTTGTTGCTCCTATAACAGCCGCCCATAGAGGTGGAAACGAGCAGATTTTGTAACCAATTCTCATGGTAGACAAAACCGTTTAGCTTGTGGGCTGGTGATATGTATTCCTTAGCTACTTTTGCTCG
>JAAEOP010000294.1 GCA_024223125.1 Chloroflexota bacterium | reverse complement strand
TGACTACTTTAACAGGACGTTGGCAAAACCATTCAAGTGGACGTACAAAGGGCGTCCCCTTACAGCCTAAATATCACATAAGGATTTCCGCCAGTGTGTACTAGTGAGACACTGCACACTCAGAATTTAGTGTAGAATTCGAGGGCGAAGAGGAACATCATGACACAAAACAGGTAGATAAAATCAACGAAAATGGACGCAGCCCAGTCCAAAAGCCCGATCCTGAAGTGTTGTCCAAGGCCAAACGACGCACGTTCACGGCTGCCTACAAACTGTGGGTGCTAGAGGAAGCGGATAAATGCCGCGAGCAGCCGGGACAAATCGGAGCCTTGTTGAGACGAGAGGGATTGTATTCATCCCATTTGACAACATGGCGTCGCCAACGGGAGGTGGGCCAGATGGCAGGGTTGAAACCGCGAAAACGGGGTCGCAAAGCAAATGAGGAAGCGGCTGAAATCAGCCAGTTACAGCGAGAAAACCAACGGTTAACCCGGCAACTGACCCAGGCGGAGTTGATCATAGAGGCTCAAAAAAAACTATCCGAGATACTGGGGATTACTCTGAAATCGACGAAAGACATAGGCAACTGAGGCAAACTGTGACCGAACTAGCCAGGAAAACAAGCATACAACAGGCGTGTCAGACATTGGCTTATCCGCGCAGCAGCTATTATCGTCAGCAACAGGTTAAACCAACCGTGCGGCAACGAAAGCCGACGCCATCGCCACGTGCCTTGCCGCAGCCAGAACGGGATGCTGTGCGGGAAACACTCAATAGCGAACGCTTTGTGGATAGCTCGCCACGACAGGTTTATGGCACATTACTGGACGAAGGGCAGTATCTCTGTTCAGTCAGCACAATGTACCGGATACTCAAGGATAATGATGAAGTCCGGGAACGACGTAATCAAAAACGGCATCCAGCGTACAAGAAGCCGGAGTTGGTAGCTACCGCGCCCAATCAAGTCTGGAGTTGGGACATCACCAAGCTGCGTGGACCGGTAATCCACGTCTACTATTACATGTATACGATTCTGGACATCTTCAGCCGCTATGTGGTGGGTTACATGATTGCTAACCGGGAACTAGCTCGTTTAGCGCGCCAGTTAGTGGCCGATAGCTGTGCCAAACAGGAGATTGAACCAGACCAGTTGATTCTGCATGCTGACCGGAGCAGTTCCATGAAAAGCAAAAGTCTGGCTTTGTTGCTGGCCGACCTGGGTGTAGGCAAGAGTCATTCCCGACCATATACTTCTAATGATAATCCCTTTTCGGAGGCTCAGTTCAAAACGATGAAATACCGCCCTGACTATCCTGACCGCTTTGGTTCGCTGGCAGACGCACGTATCTGGGGGCGGCCGTTCTTCCACTGGTACAACAATGAGCATCGTCATTCCAATCTGGGTTTGATGACGCCGGCGGACGTGCATTATGGACGAGCCGGTGAACTGACTATTCAGCGTCAAGCCGTTTTACAGGCCGCCTATGAAAAATATCCAGAACGTTTTGTGAAGGGAACGCCCACCTCGCCGAAGTTGCCTGCGACTGTATGGATCAATCCGCCGCTGGAAAGTGATGGGGAACGGCCGTCGTAGTCGTAGTAGAGGTTGTGGGTAAGTGGGTAACTGGAAAGTTCCAGTTATCCACTTATCCACAGCCGGGTGAGCGAGGAATTGCTCACTAATTTATCAATTTTGGTGTCTCAAAACCCTTGACACATTCCGTGCACAAATCCTACTGTCCGGTAGAGAAGCTTGATATTAGCTCTTGATCGTTCTCCTAACGCTAGTTAAGGTCAGATCATCGCCTGTTTTTTAGAACGGATGTCTAAAGTTGCCAGCACAACAGTTCGTCTATCGAATCATAATCGGAAGGTATAGTCTACTAGGCCTTGACGGTGTTGCGTTGTTATACACAACTGGCAGGAATATCTGATAGGGCGTCGCTGAACGAGTCACTTCAAATGGACCAGCATAAGAGACATTTCCCAAACTATCTTCAGCTTCAGCCCATATTTGATAGGTTCCTGGTTGAGCAAAGCGGAAAGTGCTATCGTAAGACCAGCTTTGCCCATCCATTTCAATCCAATCGCCAACTAATTCCCCATTCGGGTTGCGAATCAACAATCGCATTGAAACGATATGTGCATCAGTAACTTCACCACTTAACACCACCGGTTTAGATGTTGCACTTGGCAAATCAATGACAACGGCCGTTAACTCTGGCGCACGCGTATCGACCTCAAAGCTAAGTGTAAGCGGTTCTGTTACATTACCCACACTGTCGTACCCATAGATGGTCAGAGTCTTTTGCAACCCTTCCACATGTTGTGGCAAATCCAAGTTCAACTGCCAATTAATTGATGTATCAATCGGCAAGATTTCTGCTTGGAAGAAGAGAGTGCTTTGCAAATACCAGCCTGCATCTTCAGCAGGATAAGCATCGCAAATTTCCAACAGCCAACTACCTTGAGCTTGTTCGCCACGGAAGGCATAAAGTAAATCAGAAACTGTTTGTCGTTGTTGCTCGTAGTTGACATCACTCAACGTATGCTCGACTAAATCATCTGCCATACTACTGTTCAGCAGAGAGGCATCATTCAACAGAACATTCAGATTGGCAACACCAGCAAGGCCTCCGGCCAATTGGATGCGGGTATTTTCAGGTGACGTCAACCACACTTGCAGATCATTACGGAATGGATGGTCAACTTGCAAGCCGATATCCAAATCTGCAACAGTAAAGGCGTCTGTAATATCAAAGACACGGGTCAGCGGGACGGCACAGGAGCCATCTTGTGGAATGAATACAGGTATCTCAGAATCATCTTTATAACTATGTAGTTGCCGATCAACAATATCTGTTTCAGAACTAATGGGGACGATTTGACAGACGCCACCTTCACACACCTCAACATAATCGACCAAATGATCATCTGCCAATTGACCTAAGACGAGCGTATCATCAGGCCCAACGATGCCTCCGTTGAAAGTGGTGGTCGTCACATTAGTCGTGGTAAGTGTAGGTGAAGTTGTGTCCACAGTTAATGTTGTCGCATCAAACCAAGCACTTTCTTGCCCATGATTATCAACAGCTTTGACCCGTACAGCGACTGAATCGCCATCGTTCAAATCACCTAAATCAATATCACAGCGCCACTCAGCGGCAAGCATGCTATTTTCGCAACTGTGCTCTACACTATCTAGCTCGATGATGATAGTTGGGACGGTCGATTGGTCGGCAACAAATCCGAAGAATGATTGCTCACCTTCGCCAATGATGGAAAGTGGGGTTTGTAATTCAACATAGCTTGGTCCAGCAACATCCACTTTGTGGTTGAGATAGTGAATCTCTAACGGCCGTTCTACTCCACCAGTCGCATCATAAACAACCGCTTTCAACTGCGTCCAACCATCCGTCGCTGCTGCATTGAATGCCGCATCCACAACCGCATCAATTGTTACATTTGTGCCAGTTCCAGCGGCTAAAGTGCCAACGTTGATCTCCTGCTCATATTGCCCACTATTCAGCGAACCCCCTGGCAGCGTCAGTAACGCTTCCGCAATGAAGAGAATCGTCACATCTTGTAAAGATTTCTCCCCATTGTTGACGAGTTGTAAAGTAAGGCTAAGTGAATCACCATGTGCAATAGGAGGCTGATCTGTACTAAGTAAATGAGCCAAATCCCGTGCAGGATTAACCGCATCAGCCGCTCCTTCAACGTCACGTTGACACAATGATGGCAATGGAACATCAGAACTGAATCTTGAAACGGGACTACCATTACAGAGCGAATCAATAGCTGTATCCCAATCCGCAGCATCAGGTAACAGCTTTGGCTGAACCGCAATCAGATGGTCAGCGAACAGCTGGTAGCCAACACCAGCCTGATCCACAATCAAAGCGCTGCTCAAATTGTTACCCTGTGGCTGACTGTCACTCGGGCATAAACCGGCATCGGCTGCCGCCCAGTTAAAGCTATTTAAGAGGGTGAAGATTTCAACATCACTTGTTGCAGGTGCGCCGATTGCTTGCTCGCTATTGAGATTGTTATTGGCTGGCATTGTTGCCCACAGTTTAAGACCATCATTTTCACTAGCGAAAGCCACCATCTCTACTGATTCAGTAGATGGGTCAATGATACTGATGGTATCAAATGGCAGATAAAGATCAGTTTGTGGACTAGCTAGCTCGGCATCGAATTGGAATTCAAATTCGCCCGAACTGACTTCATTCCAATCAGAACCGTTCCATTCATACAGGATAGCGATCGTTGCATCTTGTACCCAAATGGCGTAATCGGCGTCGAGGGTTTCGGGAAGGAAGATAGCAGTAGAAACGGCCGTTTCCACATAAGGATTCATAGCCACTCGGCTACCGCCTGTCGTGCTATCCAGATAGAGGAACATATCTCCATCCGTCTCCCAATCTGCCCCTTGCCATGTTACACGCAAACCCGTTGCATCCCAACTTGTAAAAAATGACTGCACATCCGCATTAAACGGCTGAACCAGAGCCAATCGATCATCATGACCCAACTGATAACAACTATTTTGCAACCAGCCATTATAGGCAAGCGGTGCAGCAGCATTGGTGTAAACGGGCGTCGTGGGGAAGTCCACATATACTGGCCCAAAGGTCTGTGTACGCGAATTCCCAAACCCATCTACCGTCGTGATTTCGACAGACAGTTTTTGACCCTCTGTGGCTCCAAAACTGTCACCGAACTGTGTATTGGCAAAGCTGTTTTGCTGAACCATCTGTGCACTACCACTAGCCGAATCAAACCATGTCACTTGATAGGACGCAATGCCATTCACATCATTGGACACACCCCATACAAGGTCAACGGTTGGGTTCTCTACCCAATCAATCGTCTCGTATTGAGAGATGGATTGACCATTAGCCGACAGTGTCATGGAAACTGGACTAGGCGCAATCAAATCAACTAATAATGTTTCTTGCAAAGTAACTTGGTGTCCACTCCTATCTGTAACCTGAACAGTCACATCGAAGTTGTCTGCAAAAGTTACCCCAAGAGAGATGGGGAGGGTCGCTGTAAAGGTTGTGGTCAACAGACCTGTCCCATCGAGACGAGCCAATTGCCAATCGTCGCCGATTTTTCCTTCAACCAACATCACCCCAATCGTGTCTGTAGCCAACCCTGTCACAATAATTTGCCCAACTTGACTATTGCTTTGATTGATGAAGTCTGTCGTCAGTGTAATCTCAGGATCGGTTAGATCAACATAGATAATGGTATCTGTGGGATCAGAGACCACAGCTCCGACTCCATTTGTTAGATTTGCTTCAACTTCATAAGCGCCTTCTGTTAACGGGGTCCATGTTGTTGTCCACAATGTTTCAGTCATGCCTGCGCCAAAGGAGATATTATAGATGGGCGCACCATCAATCGTCACTTCGAGTGACCCCAATTCCTGTTCACTCGCGACAAATCCTGTCAATGTAATCGGTTGCATATTCGTTACAGCCAACGGGAAGGTTGGTGTCGTAATAGCGCTAACACCAATCGTGTTATTGACTTGATTTGAAGTGACAAACGATGTTGGGTTTCCGTTCAAGGCAAAGGTCATTGAATTCTCGAAAGAAACGTCTGAAGCGTGCTCTAGAATAACAGGCATCGAGGCAGGCTGGGCGTGAGCCACTTTGTCCAAATCTACGGTGATGTAGCTCTGGCCTGTCAGATCTAACATTACCCGCCGCGATTCTGCTGCGACGGAGATATTTTCTACCTGTGAAATGGCCGTTTCCTTTCCACTAGATTCCACTGTAGGCGAGTTCAACAGCAAGCTATTCGTCTCACGAACAAGTACATAAAGGGTACGAGTCGTGTAACTAGTCGCATTAGCAGCGCCAGTAAAATCACCGGGAGTATTATAAAAATCATCATCACCCGAAGAGCCGTAATAATCATTGATACCAAGATCATCTATCGCTGGTGCATCCCAGTTGTTCCAAGCCATAATCGTGCAGCATTTATTTTCGGGGCCTGAAGAGTAGCGAGCGATTTGGAGCGAACCGGAATAGCTAACTGTATTGGTCACAACATGATCATTCCAGTCGAAAACGGTAGCTGCACCTGCTGGATCTCCAAACTGGTCAACAACTTCTGGCCTCATAGGACCAGGTTGGTAAGCATCCGGCCAAAATTCGATACCGCCCTGAACCCTATCTGAACCTTGCACCCCAAAACCAACATCCTGTCGATAATTCAAATCACCGGTTACCGTTGTAAATGTAATACCCGTGTTTTGAACAGGAATACCGACTTGTTTAATGTTGCTGGTAAAGGCAGGTAAAGAGGCGTACGCCCACTGGTCATTAAGCACCATGTAGTAAGCAATTCTATCAAACGTACCAATCGAACTTGAATTATCAATAAAATAGACAGGATTGGTGGAGTTGTAGTCAGCATTTGTGGGAATGTCAATGGCGTAAGCAATGGTGTAACTAATGGCTTCAGTTACAGTCTCAAAGACGCCGTCATCATCGGCTACACTGGCAACAAGATCACTAATGGTGATAGCTTCGTAGTTGCTATCTGGGCTGGTGACGCTGTGACTAATGGCGCTATCATGCAACCCTTCAACGATGGCGTCGTCAATGGCCGTTACTGTCACCGTTTGTACATTGTTCCAGGTAAGCGGTGTGAAAACGGCCGTTGACACATCAACCGTGCTATCACCGTCCGGCGTAACCGTCACCGTGACAGGATCAGTCGGAATGCTATTGAGCGAGATTTGGTAGGTTCCAGTTATCCCCGCTTCACTTACATCTATCGTCGTTGGGCTAATAATGACACCCGCATTGTCATCCTCTGTGATATTCACCATCACATCAGCCACGACCGCCCCATTGTAATTGCCATCGGCGCTGACGGTGCTATGGCTAACTGTGCTGTTGCGGTTGCCATTATCAATGTCATCATCATTAACGGTTACTGTAATCGTTTGCGCACTGTTCCAATTAGCTGATGTAAAGATAACTTCACTACTATTTACACTAACCTGACTATCAATCGCAACAGTCACAGTAACATTGTCAGTAGGTTCACTCTCCAGCGAGATGTCGTAGGTGTCATCATTGTTTTCTAAGATATTGAGCGTGGTTGGCGCTACTGTAACGCCCGAACTATCATTGTCAGTGATATTAGCGGTAGCATTGCTAATGCCAATGCCGTTGTAGACGCCGTCGCTACTAACGGCCGTATGTGTCACTGTGCCATTATGCGCCCCTTCAGCAACATCATCATTAATTGCATTGATCGTTACTAGTTGAGAATTATTCCAATTCGCAGAGGTGAAAAAGACTTGCGCCAACGATGCATTCGTTTGCGCATCTGTGCCAATCGTAACCGTCACATTGGCGGTCGGTTGGCTTGCCAACACGAGCTGGTAGCTGTCAGTTGCTCCATCTTCCGTGACGAATAAGCTAGTAACCGAGACGTTTACAGCAGGGGTGTCAGTAATGTTGACCGCGATATTGCTGAGAACAATGCCACTATAATTGCCATCCGTGCTACTCACCGTCTGAGTAATGGTATCGCTGTGGTTTCCTTCAAAAAGGCCATCAGAGATTGCTGTTACTGTCACATCTTGCGCCGTATCCCAGTTGCCACTGTTAAGGACAACAGGGTTTGGCGCCACATTGAGTTCACTACCCGTTGCCAAAGTCACCGTTACACTATCAGTCGGCTCACTGTTTAGCACGATTTGGTAACTGTCATTACTACCTTCGGCGATGTTCAAGACACTTTCAGAAACGTTGATAGCGGCACTGTCGTTGTCCGTAATATTGGTTGTCACATTGCTGATCAACGCGCTGTTGTAATTGCCGTCGCTACTGGCCGCGCTGTGGATAATCGTGCCACTATGCGCTCCTTCAACGAGATCATCATTAACGGCCGTTACCGTCACCGTCTGCACATCACTCCAATTCAACGAAGTAAAGACTACCTCAGTCAGATCTGTGCTGACTTGGCTATCGGTACCAACCGTCACCGTCACATTGCCAGTTGGTTCACTGGTGATGGAAACTTGGTAACTGCCCGTCACGCCACCTTCTGTGGCATTAACGGCCGTTGGATTCACATTGATCCCAGCCGAATCATTATCGGTGATGCTGGCCGTCACATTGCTAACCGCGAGGCCGATGCCGTTGTAATCGGCATCTGAGCTAGTCGCACTGTGGGTGATAGTACCATTGTGCGCGCCCTCATCAATATCGTCATTGACGGCGTTGACGGTAACCGTTTGCGCCGTGTCCCAATTGGCTGTCGTAAAGACCAATTCGGTCATATCCGCATTTAACTGAGCATCGGTGCTTACCGTCACTGTCACATTGTCTGATGGTTGGCTAGACAGCACAACTTGGTAGCTGTCGTTGCCACTCACTTCCGCCAGTGTGAGACTGGTGGGGGAGACATCAATTGCAGGGGTGTCGGTGATGTTAACTGTCACATTGGCAACAGCCGCGCCGTTATAGTTGGCATCACCACTGGTTGCGGCTTGGTTGATGGTGTCATTGTGATCACCCTCGAATAAGCCATCAGCAACGGCCGTTACCGTCACCGTTCGCGTCACATTCCAATTCACATTATCAAAGACCAGTTGCGTCGGATTCATCGTCACGTCGCCACTCGAGGCAATCGTAATCGTCACAGGATCGGTCGGTTCATTGTCCAGCACAACTTCATAGATGTCGTTGTTCCCTTCCGCAATACTGAGCGTCGTCGGCGCGACAGAGACAGAAGCCCCATCGTTATCGGCCACACTGGCGGTCACATTGCTAATTGCCATACCGTTGTAATCCCCATCAGAGCTACCAACGAGATGGGTAATGGTGCTGTTGTGCGCTCCTTCAAAGAGGGCGTCGTCAACGGCCGTTATCGTCACAACCTGCGGCGTCGCCCAATTCATACTGGTGAAGGTCAACTGCGCCGCACTCGCATTCGCTTGCGCATCCGTCGTAATGTCAATAGTGACATTATCAGATGGCTTGCTAGCCATTGAGATTTGGTAGCTGTCCGTCGCTCCACCTTCGGCAATCGCCAAACTGATTGGGGAAACTTCAATCGCTGGAGTATCTGTGATATTAACCGTCACATTGCTAACACCGATGCCGTTGTAGTCGCCATCAGCGCTGGCGGCAGCATGGGTGACTGTGTCGCCGTGATCCCCTTCAAAGAGGCCATCGGCAACGGCCGTTACCGTCACATTCTTTGGGGTATCCCAATCGCTATTATCAAAGACAAGTTGGGTCAGGTTGACGGTCGCTTCACCACTGGTTGAGAGGGTAATAGTCACTGGGGCAGTTGGTTCACTGTCCAATTCAACCGCATAACTGTCGTTGTCACCTTCAGCGACGCCCAGCGTGGTCGGGATGATGGTTACACCCGCACTGTCATTATCGGTGATATTGACAGTGACATTGCTCATACCAATGCCGTTATAGTTGCCATCATTACTGGTGGCGGCATGGGTCACGGTATCGTTGTGCGCTCCTTCAACAAGGTCGTCATTAACGGCCGTTATCGTCACATTTTGCGGGGTGTCCCAATCAGTGTCATCAAAGACAAGTTGGGTCAGGTTGACGGTCGCTTCACCACTGGTGGACAGGGTGATGGTGACAGCATTCGTCGGTTCGCTCTCGAGAACGACGGCGTAATTATCGGTCGCGCCACCCTCAGTTACATTGGTTGAGATCGGCGTGATGTCCACACCAGCCGTATCGTTGTCGGTAATATTGACGGTCACGCTGTCCACAGCGATGCCATCAAAGTTGATGTCACTGCTAGTCGTACTGTGGCTTATGGTGTCGTTGTGCACGCCTTCGGCGATGTCATCGTCAACGGCCGTTACCGTCACATCTTGTGCGGTATTCCAATTGCCATCATCAAAGACAAGCTCGGTGGGGGTCACCGTCGTTTGACCGTTGGTGGTCAGGGTCACGGTGACAAGTGCGGTTGGCTCACTATCGAGTTCAATCTGATAAGTATCAGTCAGACCTTCCGTCAGATTAAGCGTCGTCGGAGAAACAGTCACTGTCGCGCCATCGTTGTCGGTGATGTTGGCCGTCACGTCGCTAACTGTAATACCATTGTAATCACCATCATCGCTAGCGGCGACATGGGCGATACTGCTGCTGTGTGCGCCTTCAATGAGTACGTCGTCAACGGCCGTTACCGTCACATCTTTCGGTGTACTCCAATCACTGTTGTCAAAGACCAGCTCTGTTAGGTTCACCGTTGTTTCGCCATCCGTTCCCAGTGTGATAGTAACGGGATCAGTCGGCTCACTGCCCAATGAGATTTGGTAGCTGTCAGTCGCGCCACCTTCAGTCACATCGACCGTCATCGGGTTGACAATGACCTCAGCATTCACATCGTCGTCAGAAATAACGATGGTGGCCGTGATGGGCGCAGAGAAATCTACACCAGTAGCGCTGTTTAGAGTTAAGTAAAATTCTTCTACGCTTTCTTCGTTGGCATCGTCCAAGATTGGAATACTGATGTCAACACTTTGTGTTCCAGAGATAAGGGTAGCCGTGCCATTAACGGCCGTATAATCGCTACCCGCCATCGCTGACCCATTGCTGGTCACATAATCAACGGCCACATCTCCGTCAACCCATTCATTCAGATTGACTGTCAAATCGACAGAGCCAGCAGGCTCATCAACCACAACAGTGAAATCATCGAAGGTAATTGCCGGTGTCATGTTACGCCAGATTTGGGACAAGGTGTTGTTCCCGTTTTGACCGGTCATCAGAATATCCATTGCGCCATCATGGTCATAATCACCCCAAGCGGCATGACCATTTTCCATAGAGGGGAAGGTTTCTGTGTCGAGTTGGATAAAAGTATCCGCCCCGTCGTTATGATAGACAGTGAAGGTTTCCGCGCCCTCGCCCATAATCAAGAAGTCCAAACGGCCATCATTGTCATAATCACCCCAAGCGACGTTGCTGTCAGTGACAAAAGCAGTGCCGATGAAAATTTCGGTGAAGGTATCATCACCGTTGTTACGATAGACCACGTTGTTGATAAGAAGATCGAGATCGGTGTCGTTGTCGTAATCGCCCCATGCCGAGGTGTTGTTGACGCTGCTGTACAGTGCGGGCAAACCCGTATCCGCGATGAGGGTAAAAGTGTTGCCACCATCGTTGCGATAGAATCTGCCAACGACTTCGCCAGCTTCGTCAATCGTAATACCAGCAATATAGATGTCCCAATCGCCGTCACCATCATAGTCTGCCCAGCTTGATGCGCTGAGATAAACGGCCGTTATGGCAGGATTCATAGCTGTGAAGACACCACCATCGTTATTGTAAATTTGAGTATGAGGAACACTGCCAGTATGACCTGTAACGAAGATGTCGAGATCGTCGTCATTGTCGTAATCGCCCCATTGAGCATGGCCGTTGTAAACGGCCGTTAAGCCAACCGCTGCATCCGTAAATGCATTGCCGCCCAAATTTTCGTAAACTGAGGCCACTTTGATGGCGCCAGCATTGCCAACGATGAGAACGTCAAGCAAGTCATCACCGTTGTAATCGCCCCAGCTGACAGAGCCATTTTCGATACCGGGTAAACCGGCATAGATGTTAACGAAACGGCCGTTATCATTACGATAGATACGGGTCGTTTTGAACACACCTGTATGGCCAGCCAAAACGATATCCAAATCACCATCGCCGTCGTAATCACCCCAATCCACACTGCTCAAGTAAACATTTTGCAGATCGCCACTGGCATCATTGTCCAAAACGAATACTGGCGGCAACGTTGGCTCAATGGCAACAGTTGGGACAACTTCAAATGAAGCATTATCACTGTTATTAGTCGTGTTGAATTCGGTGCTGCTGGTCGCAATAGCAACCACGTTATTAATATCAGCCCCTACCAGTGCGTTGTCGTCAATTTCACCGGTGATGGTGATGACGCCGCCGCTATTGCTGGCCAAGTTGCCTACTGTCCATTGATAGGTTGTGTTGGGAACTTCAGTCAAGATTACGCCGTTGTCCGCATCCCAGTCGTAAGTCACATTGGTGAGTTCAGCAGGGATGGTGTCGCTGATGGTGACATTTACGGCCGTTTCGTAGCCCACATTTGCAAATGTCAGAACATAAGAAACTGTATCTCTAATTTCAGCTTGGCTGACAGAGGCAGATTGGGTTACCAACACATCGACAGATTGACAAGCGCTGAAGTGCGCCGCAATACGGTCAACACTGAGCGCATTGTTGTACACAGCCACCTCATCAATCGTCCCCGCAAATGGATAGAGGTTCGTGTCCCCATTCCAGATGACGTAGCTGCCACCGTTAGCCCCAATACGCGCATCACCCGCGTGATGCATTGGAATTTGATCGCTGAAGCCAACGTGGGTATCCATTTCTAACCCATCTTTATATGAACGAACCGTGCCATTATCGAAGGTGATAGCGAGATGGTGCGTAGCCCCAGATTCAATCGTACCAATCGCAACAGAACCGCCACCCACGCTCAAAATCAGAATATGTTCTAAGTTGTCGTTAGCATAACGCACGCTACGAACGAAGAGAGCCAAGCCGCGTGAGCCAAAAGTTTCGCTGCCTTGCTCGTACAGCATATGAATTTGCGGCGAGCCAAAAATGACAGAGTCGCCAAAGGCGGCGTCCGTTTCTAGCCAAAGCTCAATCGTCTTTTCATTGGTCGCACCTGTAAACCCATTCGCCGGCGGAATAATGATGTAATCATCGTTACCATCAAAGCTGGCGGCAAGCGTTGGATCTTGCCAGATGAGGCTGGCGGCTGGCGTTGTGCCAACGTATTCACCATTGATTACGCTGCCAAGCGAGCCGAGATTTTCGGCTACGCTGGTGGGATCGCTGAGTCGCCAATAGCCAACGGGGGCGTCCGCCAAAACGGCCGTTTCGTAGTTCATACAAATTGTGCCCGTATCTGGATACGTCATCGCCCCATCTATATTATTTTGCAGATCATGGTCATAAGCCGAGCTGCTAATTTCAGCCCCATTGCTCACAAATTGACCTGCCGTATTGAAGCTGCCAGAGATGTCGCCCTGCAACACAATCGTGCCACTTTCACCTGACTCGATCTCAGCCACTTGCCAAACATAGGGGTCTGTCTCAATTTCAGTTACACTAATGCCACTGCTTTGGTAGCTAAGATTGGTCAGATTAGCTGAAGTGGTGTCGGTTAAAACAACATCGGTCAGTATGTCTGGCCCGTTGTTGATGAAGGTGATCGTGTAAACAAGCGTGTCGCCCGCTTGGGCAAACGCTGTGTTTACCTCTTTGGTCACGCTCAAGTCAGCCCCATCAATATGGAAGCTGCCCTCAGTTGCCCAATCTGAACCACCGAATGCGCCATCAACTGCTTGTGCCGACCAGGCGTAATCTCCTGCCTCAACGACAGTTAATGAGAGGGTGTTTGTTAACAGTGAACCTAGTCGCGGTTCTAACAGCCAACCTTCATTGACGCCATTAATTTCCGCCATCGGTGAGTACGCAGAGCTTTCGTCTCCGACAAGGCCGACGTAAACGTTGTAGCGTAATCCGGCTGCGTCTGTCTCGGTGTCGCTGGCAACATCCCAGTCGAAGGTAACAGAACGGCCGTTTACCGTTTCATCTAATCCAGTCGGTGCCGCAGGCATCGTGTTGGTGGCATTAGCGCTAGCGACGATGAGGCGGTTGTTGTAAACCACTGTCCATTGCGAATCACAGTTATTACTGTCGCAACCAGTCAAAATGATGTCAAGATCACCGTCGTTATCGTAGTCGCCCCAATCTGCGGAGCCGAGTGAGCTGCCAACAAGAGTTTGCACAAGCGTGAAGCCAGCGCCCGTGTTTTGGTAGATATCGAGTTGGGGTGTGTTGCTGCTGACGGGACGGCCGTTAATAAGAATATCTAACAGGCCATCGGCATTATAATCGCCCCAAGCGGCGTTGGAGTTGTAATAGCTATTGGATAAGCTGTGAACGGCCGTTAATTGACCGTTGTTGTTTTCATAAATATAGCCAAAGTTGTTGCGACCGGTTAACAAGTCAAGATCGCCATCATTGTCGTAATCTCCCCAATCTTGTTGATCAGAGTATTCTGGCAAAATGGCTATCTCATTCAAAACGAAGCTAGCGCCTATGTTTTCGTAAACTGCCCCATCAATCGAGAGATCGAGATCATTATCATTGTCGAAATCACCCCAACCGAGTTGACCATAATCACTACTAATCTCTGCACCAGAATCAAAGCCAGTACCCGTATTTTCGTAAACGGCCGTGTTATAAACACCGCCACCACGGTTGCCAGACAAAACAATGTCCAGGTCGCCGTCATTATCGGTGTCACCCCAAAGGCTGCTGCCTTCACCTTGCCCGGTGAGCGTCGCTACTAAGCTAAACGCACCAGCTGTATTGGCATACACTTTCGCAATGGGTGCATCACAGCTCGTTTCACTTTCACAACCCGTAATCAAGATATCTAAATCATCATCATTGTCATAATCGCCCCAATGAACATCCCCTTGGTAACCTTCATCAATAGCAACCGTCGCGTCCTCTTCAAAGAGATCGACGACTAACGCCAAGTAGCTGCTGCAATTGCCAAAAATGTCACAGGCGGAGAGAGAATAGCTTCCTGGCACAAGCGCATTTTGGCTGCTGTTGCTCAAACTCAGGAGTTGATTAGTCGTTCCATAAATCTGTTTGAACCAATCTTCGCCGTGATATTCATAAGTGAGATCCCCTGTCGCTGGGCAATCCCAGCTATTCGCATCCAAGCTATAATCTGTAGCCTGACACGAGATTTCGGCAATATCGCTGGTAACATTGGTCGAGGACAGTACTAGTTGTGGCCCCATATTGTCGATGATGCCTTGCCAAGCGTTAGGGATATAGCGGTAATTGTCCCATGTATCCTTCGTCAGCAAGTCAATGCTATAGGGGCCTTCCATTGAAGGAATAGGGTCTTCATAATACCAGTCACCACTGCCAGCAAAGGTTCCTGTAGTGCCTGTGCCTTCAAAGACAAAGGTGTCTCGCCAGCTTTCACCATCAGCCAAAATAGCCAGTTCGTCTGTCTCCAGTATACGAGCTAAGAGAATGAGTTCATCCAATGCGCCACTAAAGAAGCTGACGCCATCGTGGCCAATGAGTAAATGACCTGTACTACTTTGTGGCGTGACCGCAAATGCTTGTGAGTTGCCATCTAAGTGAAGTGTCACCATCGTGCCATCATAATTCAGCGCAATATGATGCCAATTGTCGGCAGAGACTGTTTGGGGTAGAACGATATCGCTCCCCCCAATGGCTGTATAGAGTTGATTTTGATTATTGATGCCCAGCCAAGTTTGGCCGTTGGCTTGAACAAGTAAGGGTTGTGCGGTGTCAGCAGTGGCTGGATTTACCCACAAGCTCACAGCAAAAGCTCCATCAGCAGGATTGATGATATGGGTTGTACTGAATGTTTGGGTAGCGCCGTCAAATTGAGCGGCTAAACCATGGTTGCTCCCAACCTGATCTGGGCAAACGGTACAGTTCACGGTTTGTGCGTAAGCAGACAAATCGGAAATAGGATCGTTTTCCATAGGGAGGAAGAGGCGAATGCCGTCGGAGGCTATCTCAGGCCAGACTGATCCACCTGCATGGCGGAAGCGTAAATCAACACTCTCGACGCCGCCCACGCGACCCAACACATTCTCGACTTGAGTCAGCGGGTTTGCAATCCGGTCAACTGTTTCGCTATTTAAGGCCTGGTTGTAAATGATGAGTTCATCAAGTTGGGCGTTGATGTTACCACCGACAATGATGTCGTTGGTGGTGGTACAGATGCCAGCTGTGTCATGTGTCAGGCTGTTATCTAATTCACCGTTGATATAAATCATCATCTCTTGAGTATCGCCATTGTAGATCGCCCCGATGTGGCTCCATTGGCCTAGTGCTAGTGAATCAATGGTCGTCAGGGTGTTGGCGTTGCCAGTCGTGCCACAAATACCTTGTGTCTCGAAGGTGACCTGAGTAGTGTCGCTGGGCATAAAGAGGGCGAAGTTGCGGTTATTAATCGTGCCGTTGCTATCTTGGCTCACAAGATTTTGAACGCCACTGTTGGTTTGGTCTGGTTTGACCCACAAGCTAAGGCTAAAGGCGCTGAGATCGAGTGTGCCATTGTTTTCAACCATCACCTGATGGTTGGACGTTGCGTTGAATTCCGCAGAACGACCGTAACTATTGTCATACGGACTGTCCCCTTGAGACGACGGGCAATTGATACAGGTTGTTGGTAGACGGTTTGGTGAGCTATCAATCATCAACCCACTATTGCTATCAAAACGGTTAATTTGACTAAAGTGCATGGACAAAACACGTGACTCAAAGGGGTCAAAGATGTCATGTACAGAGCCGACTAACGTTGCTGTACCAATCAGTGCTGCATAAGGGGTTGTTTCAGAGATTACAGTGGTTGCCCAATAAACATCTGAGACTGGCCCTATCCCATCCAAATATAGATGACCCGCATCTAATCCTTCCTGAACATTCCCAGCTTGATCTTCAGCAGAGACGCGAACGGTATATTTGCCGTAGGTTGTAGGTGGCACTGGGTAATCAACTACCCAATTGACAGTCATCCCTTCAATGCTGGTAACGGTAGCTGTATAGAATCCACTTACGGACTGTCCATCACTGTCTAATAAATCAATCCGAATTGAATTGGGGGCCACACCACTTTGTGTTCTAAAATTATTATATTGATCAAAGACACTACCGGAAATTTGAATTGTTTCTTCAGTGAGAACGGCCGTTGAACTGCCATTTATTCTTGCATCAGGAGCAGTGCTGTCTAACCGAATATTACGATTAATAGCACTTTGGTTGCCAGCCGCATCGGTGGCACGCAAGAAGATGCGATTGTTGCCGTTTGCTCGTGTTGGCTCAAAGATAAAGCTCCATGAAGCACTGCCGGCGCTTTCCTGCAAAGCAGGCAACCATGTTTGGTTATCAAGCGAATACTCCACTAAAGCAACACCAGAAAGATCGTCTAACGCTTGTAAAGCGACAACGACATTCGGGTTTGGCTTAATGAAATTACCCGTGGTCATGAATAACTCAGGAGCTTCCAAATCGACAATAATGTTGAGTTTCTCAACGACATCAAACCAAGCCGATTGGTAATTATAAATATCCTTAACTTCAAACTCTGACAAAACGGTACCGTAAGCGGTGACTTCATCAATACTCCCTTCAAAGCCCTGACTCTCATCCCCTAAGATAAAGGAGGCGCCATCTGTACAAGCTAAAATGGCATTGTCTAAAGTCAATGTGTTGTCTAAAGCGCCATTAATGTATGCCTTGAGTGTGATGCCATCATACGTTGCTACAAAATGGTTCCACTGATCTTCGATCAATTCGCCGTCACTGGTCAAGGTGTTGGTTGTGCCTGTACAAGCAGCTCCCTCTACTTTTAGCTGAATTTGGAATGAGTCAGCAGGCATCGTTAGGGCAAAGTTGATGTCGTTACCTGAGCCATCTTCTTTGCTAAATATCTGTTGTGCGCTGCCTCTGCTTTGAGTGGGTTTTAACCAAAGGCCAACTGTAAACATGCTTAAATCTAAGCCATCATTGTCGGTGGCGATGATTGAGCTGGTACTATCGAAAACGGCCGCTTCGCGCATCTGCCCCATATCGCCACCTTGGGCGCAGTTAGTGCCACAAATTGCATCATTGTAGTTGTTTGTTTCATCTACAAAAGGCACATTACCACTGTTTTCGTCCAAGTGAAGATTGAGTACGGGAGCCTTTAAGTAGGCCGCTTTAATTTCAGTGGAAATCAAAGCGGTGCGGGCAATCGAGAGGCTATCGATGAACCCGTCCAAGTAACGCTCGTCTGAGTCTGATATAAAAACTTCTTCATGATAACCAATCACCAAGGGTGTTGTGATGTCGCTGGATACATTATTCCCTTGCTCACTGGCAACCTCTTCACCATTGATGTAAAGAGTTAACTTGATTTGATTATTGTCATTCGCCAAATCTTCATAAATCCACGTGAAATGATACCATTCATCAGCCGAGATAGGTGTTACCGCGGTGAGATCGAAAGCGAGGCTAGATTTACGGCCGTAACGCATATACAACTGACCCTCTCGCACGGCTAGAACGAGATCGTCAAAGTCGAACTCATTGCTGCCCAAAATCGTCTGATCGCCTGTCAGTTCATTCAATTTGACCCATGCCATGACGGTAAAGCTATCGTTCACAAAACTTAACTCTTCAGTAGTGGCAGAGAAATTGAGGACATCATCTTCGCCATCAAAACGTAATGTTTGATTATTAACTCCAGGAATACCGCTGTCGGGACAAATGCTTGCATTTGCATCACAGGAAACGGCAAAGCCGTTACCAGAGATGTCGGTGAAAATGTCTTCTCCCGGTGGCTCGTCAAATAGTAGCTCTAGTGCGTGATAGTTGGTGTTGTATAGATCGGCAGCTTCTGTACCATCCATAGTGTAGTTGTAAATACGGAAATCTTGTAGCTCTCCTTCGAAATAGTGGTCGAATACACCATAGTGGAGAATACCTTTAGACTCATCGTTATGGATCCCTCCAAGCGAATAACTATCGTAAAATTTATTGCGCTCAACTGGTGATACGGTACGCTTAAAATAACTATCATCAGGATTCTCATTATCAGGATTCTCATCAAAATGATTGTCATCGGATATGCCATCATCTTCCCAAAGGTGAACGGTTTCTGACTTCTCTAAGAAGAAGGCTTTATCAAGATCGTACTCCCCAATTGTAACGTCATCATGGCTCCAGAAATTGTTAGCGCTGCTATTGCCGCCAATATTTATACGCAGTTCTTCATCGCCAAAATCGCAGTCGTGTGCGTCACAATAGGCATTTACGTCAATGCGATCGAAATATAAATACCCATAGGGGCTACTATTACCAATGTACAGTTCAGTTGATTCTGTCGGTAATTCCCCAGTGCAATTCAGACCACCATTGTCAATAAGCTCACCATTTAGGTAGATAAAGAATTGGGAACCATTGTAGGTGACGGTTAAATATTGCCAGCTATCCAAGGCCAGAATGCCGGATTCGGTTTCAAAACTACAAAGGGTGTTCGCGGTTTCGTTTATATTGTTTTTACCAAATCGGATTCGT
>JAAEOP010000293.1 GCA_024223125.1 Chloroflexota bacterium | reverse complement strand
GGCTATGATTGGGGTCTTGCTATTGGGTATTTTGCAGGGGCTAATACTGGCTGTCATTCTCTCGCTGCTGGGATTAATTGCCCACGCCAAGAATCCAACCATCGCCATTTTGGGTAAGGTGGTTGATGAAAACGCGTTCCACAACCTTAAAAATTATCCCGAGGCCGAAACCTATCCCGGCCTGCTCATTTTCCGGTTCGACGAGCAGTTATTTTTTGCCAACGCTCCCAACTTCCGTGACGCGATACGGGCGGCGTTGGCGGCTGATCCGTCTGTGCGCCGGGTTTTGATTGATGCCGAGGCCATCAACGATATTGATATCACCGGATTGGATACCTTAGCCGAACTCAAAGACGAACTGGCGCACTCCAACATTGAGTTGTGCTTTGCCCGGGTCAAGACTCAAATTCGGGAGATTATACGGCGGGCCGGGTTAGAGGAGCAGATTGGCGCTGACCGTTTCTATCCAACGATCCAAAGTGGTATTGACGCATATCTGGCCGGATAAGAAAATGGCGATAGCTAAAAACAGCAAAGAACAGATCATTAACACCACTTGGAGCGACCGCACGCGGCGGATTGTGTTCTTTGGGCTGATTATTGCCGCGGGTATTGTCCTTTACCTGAGCCGCTCTGTGCTGCCTAACCTGCTTGTAGCCGGTCTAATGGCAATTATTGCCAGACCGATCATCGCTTTT
>JAAEOP010000292.1 GCA_024223125.1 Chloroflexota bacterium | reverse complement strand
CCTGGCCTCTCTTAATCACATCAATGTTAGGGGGAGTCGGCATTAGTTTTATCATGGCCTGGCTGCGCCTGAAGTCCGGCAGTTTGTGGACGGCCGTGCTTTTCCATGCCGCCCTCAATACCCACAATCAAGGCTTCTTCCAAAATTTAACAATTGAAACATCAGACTTAACAAACTATATTTCTGGGGAATATGGATTGATGATGGCGCTGGTAACGGCCGCTGCTGGATATTTTTTCTGGCGCAAACGGGGCCGTTTGCCAGAACCACAAATAGAGTAAAAGATATGTGCGCATGCAGCGTAAGCTGCTAAAAATCTATTATTGGAGAACCAAATGCAGCGTTTCAACTTCTGGCAAAAATGGCTTTTCGTCGTCAGCCTGGGAATCACCACCTTTGGCTTGTTTATGGCACTTTTCAATCGGACACCGCTCTTCGATCTGTTCAACGGACAGATTGACTCAGCCTTTTGGGATTCGGCGGCATCCTTCCCGGAGAGCGTCGCCCCCTTTCAGGGCTGGCTCTATGGTGCATGGGGCGCGACCGTCGCCGGGTGGGGCATCTTCCTGGCATTTATCGCCCACTACCCCTTCAAGCAGCGCGAGAAATGGGCCTGGAACTGTCTGGTGTGGGGCTTGGGAATCTGGTTTGTGCTGGATACGGGCATTTCTTGGTACTACGGCGTGACCTTCAACGTTGTTTTCAATATCGTCGTTACACTCGCGGCCGGACTGCCGCTGGTGTTTACGCGGGATCAATTCAAAAATCGGTAGAGG
>JAAEOP010000291.1 GCA_024223125.1 Chloroflexota bacterium | reverse complement strand
TGATTATGTCTATCGGCTTGATTATTTTTTCAACCGCAAGGACATGGATGGCTATCTACAAATCTTTGGGGATGCTGGGTGGGACTATATGGGCGAGATGGGAGGCTGGCAGTATTTCCGTCAGGAAGCTGTCAACGGCGAAGCTCCAGAAATTTATACCGATAACGAGTCAAAATCGAAAAAATATCAACGAATCATGTTGTTCTTAATTATTTTCCTGCCAATTATGATGAACTCTATCATCATGATCAATCGGGGCAGTGACAGCAGCTTCCCAAAAATGATTGCTTTCGTGATGGGTATGCTGATGTTGCTTTTTGTCTACGGTATGGTCAGATTGTTACTCCGCATCACCCAGTTGAGGAAAGAAGTTTGAAAAAGAAACACCTCCAGGCAGATAAATCCACTTTGTG
Organism: Chloroflexota bacterium; assembly: GCA_024223125.1. The sequence continues at coordinate 5,412 of JAAEOP010000291.1, read as the reverse complement.
CATCATCTACCCGTAAATCGATCAGGGGTTAGGGCACATGCTCTGGCATACGGGCGGCTATGTCGGCGGGGCTGTGGCCTGGCTTTCTCTCGATAACGAAGATAACAATCTGGAAAAAAGCTAATTTAGCAGATCATTCACAGCTCGCCGCGATATCCTGGTAGTTCCCTGATTGTCGGCAATTCCGTTTAGGTCGGTGTGAGCAAAGGCTATTCTGCCAAAGCGTTGTGCTGCGTCATAGATGGGGACACCAGGAATAGGCTCATCAGAACTGCCGCTACCAAAAGCAAACCCTGGGTAGCAAATAATCTCGGCATGTCCCCAACGATTAATAGCAATTCCCTCAATATCCTCTGCGGGATCAAATCCGGCATCACCAAAAACGTCAAGCAGTTCCTGTCGAATCAAAATCTCATACTCCTCAAAAGATTTACTAAGCATATCCTCCCTGGCTCTTTTGCTCTGCTCCTCATAGTCGCCATCAAGTTCAGGATCGGGGATTTGGGGGCACCACATGGTAATGCAATTGGGTCTTTCGGGATCACGATTTGGATCATGGCCTGCTTCTGTTATGCCATCCGCTATCGTAAGGTAATTGGCAATCCTTGGGTTCCATATTCCGCCAGAATAACCAAAGTTCAGCTCATCTAGCGCCCGGGAGTTGTTTATCCAGACATTAGCCACCATATAGGCAGAATAGTGGAATTTATCATAGGCATCTTTCTGTTCCTGAGGCATATCCGACACGATATTCCTGGCCATATAGCCTCCGCCAGCCATAATTACCGACTTTGCCTTCAGTTGATAAAGCGTATCACCATTCAGGTACTTAATCAGCACATGATCTGAGTTTTCAGCAGAGCCTTCATGCTTAACCTCTACAACAGTCGATTCGAGCCGCATCCGGATCTTGTTTTCCGAATTGTCAAAGACGTTATAGTCAATGTTGCCAGTGATAATATCCTGTCCGTTTAAAGCTTTGGGGAATAGTGCATTTACAAGATGACGAGCAAAGCCTGACATGCCGCCCGGCCATTTATATCTGACATAATCACTGCCTGAATAATTCCAAAAACCACAGGCTGCAGAAAGCGTATCTACACCTACCCCATAATCTGATCTGACCCACATGTCCACTAAATGAGTAAGTTGGGGATCCCAGCCATTTACCCCCTCCATCCACTCTTTGAAGCTCATCTTATCCCACTCAGCTAATTCTGCTTTAACTTTTGACCAGGGTTCCCATTTAAAAAATTCCAGTTTTTTCGAGAAGGCCTCAAAGTCATCCTGTATCTGTTTTGACCAGGGCGAAGAAGCGCTTTTGTAACCCGTTTCCCAAAAATCCTTAATCCATTCACCATTTATAAACATATGGTCTTGATACGCTTCTGGAGCAAACTTTAAGTCGCTTGTTGCGGAAAGGTCAATTCCAAGATCATCCCATAATTTTTTTACCGCTGTGTATTCTGGGCTAATCCTCCATTGATAATCCCCGCCCTGGGTAACGATGATGCGCTGGCCTTTGACAGTTAATTCGTTGCGCTGGGCATCACCGCCAAAATTGGCATGATTGTCAAGCAGCAGTATTTTCTCTTGCGGAAGATCCTCATTATAAAAGTAGGCTGATGTGAGTCCGCCCAACCCGGCACCTACCACAACCAGATCATATATTTCGCCACTGTCTTTGGCTCCCTGGGCAAAATTTTCGCCATCACGCACGCGGTGACCCATGGAAAAGGCAGCTTCCGTATTTCCTCCGAAATATGAATTAATAGTCGGGTGTGGTGTCTGAGTTGACGGTGTATTTGGATCGGAAGTCCAACCAGAGCATCCGGGGAGCATAAGAGCCCCGGCACCGACCATCATGAACTTTATAAAATCTCTCCTCGTTATTTGCCGGTCAAGGCCAAGGCGTTTTTTTTCTTCATTGCTTAATAGACGTTTCTTACCTATTTTGTTACTTTTATGCTGAGTTTTTCTTTTTGCTTGATGCATGGGGTATCTCCATTCCAAAATCGCTTTATTTTATGCACGCTATTATATCCGAGTTTAGTAGTGCAGAATAAAATCAAAAGCGCGGCGACAAGAGATTGGCAACGGCCGTTTCCCCCTCTTTCTCCCCCCCCATATTCGCGGACCTGGTCAAGAGATGCCCTCGTGAGAGCCGTCGCAGAACGGCGCATTTGCCGTTTGCTTGCAACCGCACAAATACACTGTTTTTGTCTCCTCAGCCGTGAACAGTTTCGGAGTGAATGTGGTTCCCTTATGCGAGCCATTGCACATGGGTTGGTTGGAAGAGCGTCCGCAGGTACACCAAGCGTATTTTTTGCCTTGCTCTAGCTCAACGGCGTAGGGGGCTTTTTGGGGGATGTTTGATTTTGACATGATAATCTCCTTGTTAAAGTGTAAAAATTGAGGTTCTTTGGTTGATAATGAGGCACGGAAATGGTGGTTTGCTTAGGCGGGGATAAGTACGAAACGGCCGTAAGCCACAAACGTAGCCAACAGCAGAATTACGATAGTGACCACAACCGCTTGCGTCCCGTCTCCTCTCTGTAGATGTAACCATATCGCGCCAATCATCATCAAAACCAAGCCAACGGCCGCCAATGGCGTTAACCAGGGCAGGATTCCCGTCACTTGTGGCAGAATCAAACCGATACCGGCCAATAGTTCCAAAATACCAATCAGCCGAACATTACTGGCGGAAACGGAGTCTACCCAAGCCATACGCTCGCCGCCCGCTTCTTTATATCTCATCTTTTGATTTGGTTGCCTTCATGAGTCCCGCCATTAAAAACATAGCGGCTAGCAATCCTTGCAATATCCATAAAACGATGTTCATTTTGTTCTCCTTGCCCGCTTTAAGCGCGGGCTGATGATATGATTTAGTTCAATGAGGCCAGCATCGTTTTGAGCTGCGCTTGGATCTCATTGTTGGTAACACGGCCGTTTTCCACATCAAGATTGCCATAGAAACTGGGCACCGATGCTGCTGGCCGCAAATGCTAACATTTTTTACCGATTGGGCTGAACAAAGGTTCCATCTTGTAGATCGCGGAACGCTTGCCTTAACTCTTGTTGGGTATTCATCACAATGGGGCCATGCCAAGCCACAGGTTCTTGCAACGGTCTGCCGGAGACCAAGAGAAAACGGATACCCTGCTCGCCCGCCTGCACAGTGACATGATCGCCGCTGTCAAAAAGGATGAGCGAACGATTTTCGGCTGGCGTAGAGTAGCTGATCTCCTCGGTGAGCATATCTTCGGTGGGTACGGCGAATGGTTCTGAGGCGTTGAGAAATTTGCCGGAGCCATCGAACACATAGGCAAAGGCGTGATGCATCATGGCAACAGGGAGCGTTTTGCGTTTGCCCGGCGGCACAGAAACATCAATGTAGACAGGATCAGCCGCGATGCCTTCAACCGGTCCTCTAGCACCCCAAAATGAGCCGCAGATAACCCGCGCTTTTGTGCCGTCGTCATCAATGATCTCAGGAATATCGGTCGATTTTATTCCCTGATAGCGTGGCTCCGTCATCTTGAGCGCAGATGGCAAATTAGCCCACAATTGGAAGCCGTGCATCCGCCCGTTTTCGTCTCCGCTCGGCATTTCCTGATGGTAGATGCCCCGCCCCGCCGTCATCCATTGTACGTCGCCGGGCGTGATGATGCCTTTGTTGCCGATGCTATCGCCATGCTCGACAGAACCAGCCAAAACATAGGTGATCGTTTCGATGCCGCGATGGGGATGCCATGGGAATCCGGCCTTAAAACCTTCGGGGCGTTCGTTGCGAAAATCATCTAATAATAAGAAGGGGTCAAATTCAGTCGGCTCACCAAAGCCAAAGGCGCGATTGAGCCGAACGCCAGCGCCTTCAATGGCTGGTTGGGCTACGGAATGTTTCCGTACTGGACGTATAGACATGTTATTTCCTCGTTTATCCGCTCGATTGTTTAGAGCTAAACTGTTCGAGCAAAAAAATTTATTTCAACGGCCGTTCCAATTTACGAATGATCCGCATCAACTGCGATATATCTTCCGGCGTCAATGTGGAGAAGAACTCGTTCATCAGCTCATCGTGCGGGGGGATGACCGCCGCTAATTTTTGCCATCCTGCGTCTGTCAAATGCAGATAGACGTTGCGCCCCTCTTTGCGACGAGCGACCAAGCCCAGTTTTTGTAGCTGTTGTACCTGTTGGGTGACGTTGCCTTTGGTGACGGTCATCCGCTCGGCGTACACTTTTTGGGTGCGTCCGCCGTCTGTGGCGACGACGCTGAGCAAATCGAATTGCGACCGACTCAGCGCGATGTCTGTAAAGGAGGGGCTGATGTGGTTAATCCCTAGTTTGACGACGCGCAACATGCGATACCAGACTAATAGTGGCTGGCTTTTTATGCGGTCTTGCACAAGTTGCTGCGTATTCGTTGTTATTGACATGCGAATAGTTTAGCACTAAACTATTGACGTGTCAACGATTCAATGTATTGTTTCAAATAACCGACTCTTTCGGAATTCCCGCGATAACCACAACGTGAAACGTGCCCAGAAGCGCATCACGTTACACGCAACATCGCGGAAAACCTTGAAGAACTGAATTGGAAACGGCCGTTCCCCCCACACCCCGCACAATAATTTTAACTGATGGGAAACGGCCGTTTCTTCCTCTTGATTTATAATTACATTGTAGTTATACTTATCTTATGGCAGAATTTAAATTTGAATGGGATGAAAGAAAAAATCGTTCAAACCAGAATAAACACGGCATCTCCTTTAACGAGGCAAAAACCGTGTTCATTGATGAGTTTGGTCGGTTAATTCCAGACCCAGACCATTCAAATGATGAAGACCGTTTTATTCTTATGGGCATGAGTTCTCAGTTTAGATTATTAATTGTTTGCCACTGTGAACGAAACGCCGACATTATTCGCATCATTTCAGCAAGAACAGCAGAGAAACATGAACGAAAACAATATGAGGGGTATCATGCGTGATTCTTACGATTTTTCAGAATCAGTCCCAAATCCTTATGCAAAGCGATTAAAGAAGCAAATCACCATTCGCATTGATGAGGACACAATTGGTTATTTCAAGGCAATGGCAGAGGATAAAGGCATCCCCTATCAAAGCCTGATCAACTTGTATCTTCGAGATTGCGCTACTGAGCAGCGTAGTTTGAAAATGAGTTGGGTGTGATGCGAACGACAGTTTTGTGTTTTTAGTGGTTCATTACGGCTGTTACCCCACACCCCCGCAACAATCTCAACTGATGTGAAACGGCCGTTTCTCCCTCACCCCAGCAACTACGGGATGGGTTGCCGTTTTCTTTGGCAAGAAACGGCCGTTTTCCCCTCTTCCCCCCTCAGCCCAACACCTACGGGATGGGTTGTCGTTTTCTTCGACAAGAAACG
>JAAEOP010000290.1 GCA_024223125.1 Chloroflexota bacterium | reverse complement strand
GTTACACCAAGAAAGTCCTGGTGGAAATAGGCCATATATTCGGCAAGATTCTCGGGCTTATCCCTGTCGGGGTCGATCGAGACAAAAATGTACCTGGGTTTTACCAGGTCAGCATATTCCTTTAGCTGTTTCTCTACTTGCATTAATACATTAATGGTCGTCGGGCATACATCCGGGCAACTGGTGTAGCCAAAAAACAGAAACGACCACTGCCCCTTTAAATTGTCGCGGGTAAAGCTGTTTCCGTGCTGGTCGACGAGTTTGAACTCCGGAATGCTGAGCGGCTCGTGTAGCAGGGTTGCCTGGGTATTTGCCCGTACCTGGCCCGGCATTTCCGGAGATTTAAGGAACTCCCTGGCAATCCAGGCCGTGCCGAGCACGGCCACGGCCATGCCGATGCCAAGCAGCATTTCGGCAAGACGAATCCTGGCAACGGCACGACTCAAGACAGGGGCTACCGGGCTGGTTTTGTCAGCGCTTCCCTCTGTAGTTGTAGGGATGCCAATCCGCGTCTATGGTCGGAATTTCAGGCCAGTTTCCATGCGGGGGCGGTGACACGGTTGTCCATTCCAGGGAATTGGATCCCCAGGGGTTATCGGGTGCCTTTTCACCCCAGATTGCTCCTTGAATCCAGTTGCCCAGGGCCAGCATAAACCCTATTCCTATTAGTATCGATCCAATGGTCATGACCATCTGGTCATTTTCGAATTGTGGCAGGTGGGCATAATCGTAATATCGCCTGGGCATGCCGGCAAGACCCATTTCCATCTGCGTCCAGAAGGCGACGTTGGTACCGACAAATGAAAGCCAGAAACCGATCTTGCCAATGGTTTCGTTGTACATTCGACCGGTCATCTTGGGGAAGATATAGTAAACCCCCGCGAAAATGGCAAAGGTACCGGCCACGGCCATGACGTAATGGAAATGGCCGACGATGAAATAGGTATCCGAGATATGTAAATCCAGTGAGGGGATC